>NZ_JBFUKA010000125.1:0-9386 GCF_056401085.1 Nocardioides sp. P4_G4 | reverse complement strand
TGCTGCGGGCGCTCTGACTGCCCTCGGGGCCGCCGTCGGCCTCGGCAGCCTTGGCCGGTGGGGTCTGGCGCCGACGCGAGCCCCGCACCGGTCCGCGGCCGCCGCGCGCCTCGTCGTACACCAGGTAGCAGAAGCCGAAGAGGGCGAGCAGGCCGAAGAACCACCACTGGAGCCCGTAGAAGAAGTGCGGTCCGTTGTTGAGCTCGGGCAGCTCGGCGGGGGCCAGCGGCTGGGCGGCCTCGGGCGACTCGGAGCGGATGTCGACGAACCCGGTCAGCACGTCCTGGTCGATCGCGGGCCCGATCTCGGCGCTGCTGATCGAGCGCGTGGACCGGTCGGTGACCTGGGTGCTGTCGCCGGTGGCGTCGAGGCGGACCCAGCCCTCCACGTCGACCTGACCCGCTGGGGGCGGGGGGACGTCCTCGGGCGTCGTACCGCGGTTGTCCGTGGCGAACCAGCCGCGGTCGACCAGCAGGCTGGTCCCGTCGGTGAGCACCAGCGGCACCACCACGTCGACCCCCGAGGCACCGTCGCGGGTGCGGTAGCGGACCACGACGGTGGAGTCCGGGTCGTAGGTGCCGGTCGCGGTGACCCGCGTCCACTCGTCGTCGGAGGTGAGCGGCCGGTCGACGCCCATCACGTCGGCGACGGGCACCGGGTCCTGCGTCTCGTTGCGCTGGATGACGGAGTTGCGGTCCTTGCGGTCGTCCAGGCGGTGGAACTGCCACTCTCCGAGGCGCCACGCCACCCACGCGAGCGCGAGGACCGTGAGCAGGAAGAGCACCCATCGTCTGCTGAGCAGGAAGCGGAACCGGCGCACGCGTCGAGGCTATCCGGCGCCCCCGCACGCGAGGACGCCGAGTCCGCCCGAAGGGCGGCGACCGGTCCGCGCACGCACCCCGAGGACCGCCCACCACCTAGACTGGGTGGGTGACCACCCGGATGCTCCCCCTCGCGGACGGCTACGGTCGTGTCGCGACCGACCTGCGCGTCTCCCTGACCGACCGCTGCAACCTGCGGTGCTCCTACTGCATGCCGGCCGAGGGCCTCGACTGGCTGCCCGACGACCAGACCCTCACCGACGACGAGGTCGTCCGCCTGATCACGATCGGCGTACGCCGCCTCGGCGTGCAGGAGGTGCGCTTCACCGGCGGCGAGCCGCTCGTGCGGCGCGGCTTGGTGGACATCGTCCGGCGCACGCACGAGCTCGGTGGCGTCGAGACGTCGCTGACGACCAACGCCCTGGGCCTTCAGCGCAACGCTCAGGCGCTGCGCGACGCCGGCCTCGACCGCATCAACGTGAGCCTGGACAGCGTGCGCCGCGAGACCTTCCACGAGGTCACCCGCCGCGACCGGCTCGACGACGTGATCGCCGGCCTCGAGGCGGCCCGCGCGGCCGGCCTCGCCCCCCTCAAGCTCAACGCCGTCCTGCTCCGGGGCCTCAACGACGACCAGGCGCCCGAGCTGCTGGGGTGGGCCGTCGAGCGCGGCTACGACCTGCGGTTCATCGAGCAGATGCCACTGGACGCCCAGCACGGCTGGAGCCGCGCCGAGATGATCACGGCCGACGAGATCTTCGCCGCCCTCAGCGCCGAGTTCGACCTGACCCCGCACGGCGCGCCGCGGGGGAGTGCCCCCGCCGAGCTGTTCGACGTGGACGGCGGCCCGGCCACGGTCGGCATCATCGCCTCGGTCACCCGCCCGTTCTGCGGCGACTGCGACCGGGTCCGGCTGACCGCCGACGGCCAGGTGCGCAACTGCCTGTTCGCCCGCGACGAGTCCGACCTGCGCACCGCGATGCGTGCGGGCGCCTCCGACGACGAGCTCGCCGAGCGCTGGGTGATCGCGATGGCCGGCAAGCTCCCGGGCCACGGCATCAACGACCCGAGCTTCCTCCAGCCGGACCGCCCCATGTCCGCCATCGGCGGCTAAGCGGACGCTCCGTCAGGCAGGGTTCGCCGTCAGGCAGGGTGCGCGACGACGTCCTTGAGGAAGCCGCGCGATCCGAGGAAGTCACCGAGCGTCGTCCGGTGCTCGTCGCACGCGAGCCACGTCTTGCGACGCTCCGGCGTGTGGATCTTCGGGTTGTTCCAGAGCAGGGCCCAGGTGGCGGGCGCCTTGCAGCCCTTGGCGGAGCAGGTGTCGGGGAGCTCGTCGCTCAACCTCGCTCACCCTTCCCTCAGCGCGTCACCGGCAGTCATCCCGGCAGTTCTACCGGAAATGGAGGCGGTGCCGGACAGCCACGGGGGAAGCCGTCCGGCACCGCTGGTGCCACTCAGACGGGGGATGCTGGGTGGCGAAGTTGATTCTTGCACGAGGCATCGGCAAAACCAACAACCGGTTACTGGCGAGTGGCGGACGGCGGAAGCTCTCGGGTGCCCTGCGCGCCACGGAGCTCGAAGCTGTCGTCCTTGCGGGTCTCCGGGTTGGCCATCACGACCGCGACGTACGGCAGGAGAAGCGCTGCGGCGACCAGCACCCAGCGCAGCCAGCCGGGCCCGACGGCGACCGCGCCGATGAAGCACAGGGTGCGGATCGTCATCGAGATGACGTAACGGCGCTGGCGGGCGGCGATGTCGGCGTGGTGGCTGCTCGCGGCGGTGGTGATGCGCACGGGTGCGCTGCGATCCTCACGGCGGGCCATGTCCTCGACTGTACGTCGCACCACCAACGCGAGTCGCGTCGTCGCTAGGCTCCCGAACAGCACCCGCACCACCTCGTTCCCACCGCCATCTCGTCCGGCGTTCCATCCCCACTCCAGGAGGACCCGTGTCCAACCGCACCTACCGCGTCACCGAGATCGTCGGCACCTCGCCCGACGGCGTCGACCAGGCGATCCGCAACGGCATCGAGCGCGCCGGCAAGACCCTGCGCCACATCGACTGGTTCGAGGTGACCCAGATCCGGGGTCAGGCCAAGGACGGCCAGGTCGAGCACATCCAGGTCGGCATGAAGGTCGGCTTCCGCCTCGAGGACGAGTGAAGCGGCGAGGTCTTTTCGTGTACCCCGGGGTAATCACTAGCGTCGAGCAGCATGAGTGACGACACCCGCACCGAGCCCCGTTCCGTCCTGGTGACGGGCGGCAACCGCGGCATCGGCCGCGCCATCGCCGAGGCCTTCATCGCCCAGGGCGACAAGGTCGCCGTGACCACCCGCAGCGGCGGCGCGCCCGAGGGGGCCCTCGACGTCCGCTGCGACATCACGGACCCCGAGGCCGTGGAAGCCGCGTTCGCGACCGTCGAGGAGGCCCACGGGCCCGTCGAGGTCCTGGTCGCCAACGCGGGGATCACCGCCGACACGCTCGTGCTCCGCATGTCGGAGGACCAGTGGTCGAGCGTCATCGACACCAACCTCACCGGTTCCTTCCGGCTGGCCAAGCGGGCAGCCAAGGGCATGCTGCGTCAGCGCCGCGGACGCATCATCTTCATCTCCTCGGTGGTGGGGCTCCTGGGCTCGGCCGGGCAGGTCAACTACGCCGCGTCGAAGGCCGGCCTCGTCGGCATGGCCCGCTCCCTGGCCCGGGAGCTGGGGTCGCGCTCGATCACGGCCAACGTGGTCTCGCCCGGCTTCGTGGAGACCGACATGACCGACGTGCTCAGCGAC
Source organism: Nocardioides sp. P4_G4 (assembly GCF_056401085.1). Lineage (NCBI taxonomy): Bacteria > Bacillati > Actinomycetota > Actinomycetes > Propionibacteriales > Nocardioidaceae > Nocardioides > Nocardioides sp. P4_G4. The sequence goes on along the minus strand of NZ_JBFUKA010000125.1, from coordinate 5,783 downwards.
GAGCAGAAGCAGATGATCAAGGCGCAGGTCCCGCTGGGGCGCTACGCCGCCACGGCCGAGGTCGCCTCGGCCGTGACCTGGTTGGCGTCGGACGGCGCCGCCTACGTGACTGGAGCCGTCATTCCTGTTGACGGCGGACTCGGAATGGGGCACTGACATGGGACTTCTCGACGGCAAGCGGATCCTGGTGGCCGGGGTGACGATGGACTCCTCCATCGGCTTCGCCACCGCCAAGGTGGCGCAGGAGCAGGGCGCCACCGTGCTCATCTCCAACTTCGGGCGGGCGCTGGGCATCACCAAGCGCATCGCCAAGCGGCTCCCGGTCGAGCCGCCGGTGCTCGAGCTCGACGTGACGAACGAGGAGCACCTCGCTGGGCTGGCCGACCAGGTGCGTGAGCACGTGGACGGCCTCGACGGTGTCGTGCACTCGATCGCCTACGGCAACCCGGAGACCCTCCTGGGCGGGAAGTTCATGGAGGGCCCGTGGGAGGACGTCGCGCAGGCCGTGCAGGTCTCGGCGTACTCGCTCAAGTCGCTCGCGGTCGCCACCCGCCCGCTGATGTCGCGCGGTGGCTCCATCGTGGGGCTGACCTTCGACGCGACGTCGGCCTGGCCGGCGTACGACTGGATGGGCGTGGCGAAGGCAGCGCTGGAGAACACCTCGCGGTACGTCGCCCGCGACCTCGGTCCCGAGGGCATCCGCTGCAACCTCGTCTCGGCGGGGCCGCTCAAGACGCTCGCGGCCAAGGCGATCCCTGGCTTCGAGGCACTCGAGTCGTCGTGGAAGGACCGGGCACCGCTCGGCTGGGACGAGACCGACCAGGTCCCGACCGCTCAGGCCGTGTGTGCACTGCTCAGCGACTTCTTCCCCGCGACGACCGGCGAGATCGTCCACGTGGACGGCGGCTTCCACGCGATGGGGCTGTGACGCGCGGCTGTCGGTAGCGTGCGCGCGTGACCTCTCTCGTCGAGCTCCGGGTCCTGGAGGGCCCCAACCTCTACTTCCCGCGCGCCGCCATCAAGCTGACCCTCGACGTCACCACGATCGTGGAGGCGTCTGAGGAGACCGCGCTGCGCTTCGCGCGCCGGATCGGGCTGCGGAGCACCCGCCCGGGCGCGTCGGGCAGTGGCTTCCGCCAGCGGTTCGCGATGCGGGCGGTGGAGCGGCTGGTGCGGGCCATCGCGGCCGAGTCCGGTACGACGCGGCTCGCGGTGCGGGTCCGTCCGACCAGCGACCCCGACCGCCTCGTCGTCGCCTTCCCGTGGCGGCACCGGGGCCGGGCCGAGTCCCTGGGCCGGGCCGTGGCCTACGCGCTGGACGCGCTGCCGACGCCCGACCTCGAGGCCGCGGTCAGCGCGGCCGCCGAGACGGTGGCCTCCGCCGAGGCCGGTGACGGTCCGACGACCCTGACGCCGCGGGTCCCCGTCGTCGCCGTCACCGGGACGAACGGCAAGACGACCACCAGCCGGATGATCGCGCACATCGCGCGCACCGACGGACTCCTCACCGGGTGGTCCAACACCGACGGCATCTACATCGACGGTGAGCTCGTCGAGGCCGGGGACTACTCCGGTCCCAGCGGCGCCGGGCGGGTGCTGGAGCACCCGCAGGTCCAGCTGGCCGTCACCGAGACCGCGCGGGGCGGCATCCTGCTCAAGGGCATCGGGCTGCGCCACAACGACGTCTCGGTGGTCACCAACGTCACCGCCGACCACCTGGGCCTCCAGGGGATCGACACCGTGGACCAGCTGGCCGAGGTGAAGTCGGTGGTCCCGCAGATCACCCGCAAGGAAGGCTGGGCGATCCTCAACGCCGACGACCCGCGGGTGCTTGCCATGCGCGCCGTCACCAAGGCGAAGCCGTGGGTCTTCTCCCGCGACCCCGACTCGCCGGCCATCCGCGAGATCGTCGGGCACGGCGGCCGGGCCACCACCGTCATCGACGGCTGGGTCACCGTCCTGCGCCCCGGCGCCGACCCGGAGCCGCTGGTCGAGCTGGTCGACGTACCCATGACGCTCGCCGGCCTCTCACGCTTCAACGTGGAGAACACGCTGGCCGCTGCGTCCGCGGCCCTCGCCATCGGCCTGTCCACCGACGCGGTGGTCGCCGGGCTGCGGTCCTTCCTGCCCGACGCCGAGCACAATCCCGGCCGGATGAACTTCTTCACCCTCCCCGTCGACGGCGACGAGTTCTCCGTGGTCATGGACCTCGCGCACAACGAGGCCGGCCTGGAGGCCCTGCTCGAGATCATGAGCGGCGTACGGCGCCCCGGTGCCCGGCTGCTGCTCGGCCTCGGTGCCGTGGGTGACCGGACCGACGAGCTCATCGACGCGCTCGGCGAGATCGGCGCCAAGGGCAGCGACGTGGTGGCGATCGGTCACAAGGAGCACTACCTGCGCGGCCGCACCATGGACGAGATCGACGCGCTGCTCCGCGCCGGTGCCGCCCGGGTCGGGGTCGAGGACATCGAGACCTACGACACCGAGGTCGGGTGCCTGGCTGCGCTGGTCGCCCAGGCACGACCCGGAGATGTCGTCGGGCTCATGTGCCACGCCGAGCGCCAGGAGGCCTACGACTGGCTCGCCGCTCACGGCGGTACGCCGGACTCCCCGGACGCGCTCGCTGCGAAGGTGCGCGCCGCTTCGGTGTGAGCATCTCCCCGGCCCGGATGAGCGGGCCCGGGACGGGCCGGGGGCCGAGCGGGCCGGGGCCTCGGGGCTGGGGTCGAGCCGCGGCCACTCGCCGTCACGCGGCCCTGGTGCGGACGTGCCTGTGGCCCCACCGGWGTATTCGGGCGGGGTGCGGGGCGGGGTGGTCACTGGTCCGGCGGGTGGGGGGCTAGACGTGCCTGTGGCCCCGCCGGGGTCAGTCGGGCGGGGTGCGGGGCGGGGTGGTCACTGGTCCGGCGGGTGGGCGCGGAGGGTCCGGAGGTCCGGCAGCTGGATGAGGTCGCGGCCCGCGTCGGTGTCGGGCCAGGCGCGGCCGGTGGCTTGGCTGCCGGTGTGGTCGCGGCGGTAGGTGTGGCCCAGCGGGCTGGTCCAGTCGAAGACGCCGGGTTCGGTCATCTGGTAGCGCCATCGGCCGTGGGTCTTGAGCCGGTGGTGCAGCCTGCACAACGCGGCAAGGTTGTCCGTGGACGTCGATCCGCCCTGGTCGGGGTGGTCGTGGTCGTAGGGGTCGATGTGGTCGAGGTCGCAGTGGCGGGCGTTGCGACCACACCACGGGAACACACAGGTGCCGTCGCGGACGATCACGAAGTCGCGGATCTTCTCGGTCGGGGTGTAGCCCCGGCACTCGAGACGCTCCCGTAGGTCGATGACGGGCTTCACCACGACCTGGGCGTCGGGGCGGGCGCACCAGGCGCGGACCTGGTCCACCGACAGCAGGCGTTGGCCGGCCTGCTCGATCCGCGCCACCAGCGCCTCGTCCGGTCGCGTGGCCAGGTCGTGGTGGGTGATGGCATCGGCCGAGAGGTGGGTGTAGATCACGACCTGGGTCACCGGAGCCGTGGGCGCCGGCGCGGGTTTCCGGACAGGACTCCGTCCTTCCTCAACCAACGGGGACGCGGGGTCGGCGGACGGTTGGTCGTCGAAGCCGATGGCGAGCTGGTGGCGGGCGAGGTCACCCAACGCGGTGGCCCGGCGGCCATCGATCGTGTCGGCGGAGCCGAGGCGGGCGAGGTGCTCGGCCCCCGACTTCACCGCGGCAGCCAGGGCCAGCGCGTCCGGGATCTCCAGGCTCGCCTCCAGGCCCATCGTCCCGTCGTAGGAGACCTGCTGCAGGTCGAACGTCACGTGGCGCTTGTCCGCCGACTTCTCCAACGCCTCCTGGACCGCTTCGGGCATGAACCGCACCCGGGCCTCCTGCACGACCCGGTCCAGGGCCGCCGGGGTCAGCCGCGAGGCGCACCAGAACACCTGCTCATCCACGTACGTCGCGGCCTCCAAAGTCAGGCTGACGGTGGTCTGCGCAATGACCCGGGCCCGCCACCCGGCGACGAGACCGGAGGTGACGGCACCCCACAACCTCGGGAGGCGGTAGGCGACCTCGACGCACTCGGTCAGGAACCGGCCCGCGCTGTCGTTGGTCCGTCCCAGCATCGTCGCGAACTCCGGGACACAGAACTCATCGATCATCGGTGACCCCTCGCCGGCGAACGTCTTCGGGGACGTGAAGCAGGCCTCCGCGAACTCGGGATCCGCGATGTGCAGGTCGGTCCAGTGGAGACCCAGCCGCATCATGTCCACGTCTGCCTGGTCGGCCGACTTCTTCAGGTCACGCACCGCACGCAGCAGCTCGGCCGGGGACTCCGGGAGAGCGGGTGCGGTGGTCTTGGCCATGGGTCCATTCCAGCAGTGACCACCGACAATCGGGCCCCGGAATCGGCCTGTTCGACCGACATGTGGACACGAATTTTGCGGCGATTCTGCGACCTGGTTTCGAGACCCTTCGAGACGGCGCTGGCGCGCCTCCTCAGGACACCGCTTCGTCCTTCCTCAACCATCTGTGTCTGGTTTCGAAACGGGCCTAACGGCCCTCTTCAACCATCGAGAGCGCAGGGCCTTAGCTCGCGGAAGTTCCCGGTCAGGTGTCGCCGGGGTCCACCTGTTCGCCGGGGGCGCCGATGTCGAGGTCGCCCTCGACGATCATGCCCGTCATCCCGGTCGGCGAGCGGGTCTCGTGCACCTCGCCGGGCTCCCAGACGGCGGCAGAGCCGGCGGAGAGGCGGCGTACGACACCTTCCGCGCCGGCCACCTCGGCCTCGCCCGTCAGCACGACGAGGAGCTGACGCCCGCCCGCCGGGTGCCGACCGATGACGCCACCGGCCCCGAGGGAGACGGCGACGAGGTGGGCGTCCGCGCTGATTCCGAACGCCCCCACCGAGAAGCCTCGGCTCCCGTGCGCCTCGACCGGCCGGTGGGGCAGGTCGGTGAGCGACAGGATCCGCACTCAGGACTCCGTGGGCGCGGTGTAGTCGGGGTCGGCGGACGGGGTCTCGGAGGAGGCACCGGCGCCGGCCTGGGCCTGCGAGGACCAGTTCTCCAGCTCGGTCATCACCTCGGCGTGCTTGTCGACGCAGACGACGACGAGGTCGCCCTTGTTGGCGCGGTTGAGGGCGTGGCGCACCGCGGAGATCTCGTCAAGCACCTCCTCGGCCTGCTTGCACCGCGAGCCCTCGGCCATGGCGTTCCGCACGCCCTCCAGCACCAGCCCGGCGACGTCGCCGCGCTCGCGGCCCCGGAGGGCGACGTCCTCGCGCACGATGCAGACGTCGAAGTGCTGGGCGGCGATGTGGCCGAGCTCGCGCATGTCCTCGTCTCGCCGGTCGCCGGCGGTGGCGATGATGCCGATCCGCGACGGGCGGGCCAGGTCGTGCGAGGACTCGAGGGAGTCCCCGACCCGGTCGACGAAGTCGCCCAGCATCTTCATGCCCGGCGCGTTGTGGCAGTAGTCGACGATCACGTTGACGCCGTTGACCTCGACCTCGTTCAGGCGACCGGGGGAGAGGTAGTAGTTGGTCGAGAAGCTGCGCAGCCCCTGGCGGATGTCGTGCAGCGGGGCCCCGGCGGCGAACGCCGCGGCGGCCGCGGCGAGCGCGTTCTGCACGTTCATCCGGGCCTTGCCGCCGAAGGTCGCCGGCAGCAGGTGGGTCCAGGCGAGCTGCATCTCGCGACGTCCGTGACGTACGACGATCATCTCGCCGCGCTCCGACGGGTCGAGGACCAGCGCCTTGCCGCCTCGGCGGCAGTGGGCGTCGATCATGTCGCGGGCGTCCGAGCCC
>NZ_JBFUKA010000124.1:0-9390 GCF_056401085.1 Nocardioides sp. P4_G4 | reverse complement strand
CGTACAACCTCCGAACCATCCCGCAGTCGTCGAGGGTATGCCCGGCCTTGAGCCACCGTCCGGCGGCCTCAGCGCCAGCGACTTGGCTCGCGAGAGCGGCCAAGTCCGGTGTGATGACGGCTCCGGCCTCTCCCAGTTCTGCCATCGCGGCAAAGATCTCCCCCGCCACCTCGCCCTCATCAGGCAGCATCGCCATCATTCGCTGCCTCTCACGCTCTTCACGCTTCGACATTGGTTCTCTCCTATGGGTCTGGCCATGGACGGATCGGCGTCGGTCAGCTGGTGATTGATCGCTTCGACGTGCAGGCCGGGAAGCGGTTGCATGCCAGGAACGGTCCGTACTTTCCCTGCCGCACGACCATCAGCCCGCGGCCGCATTGCGAGCACCCCTCGGGGGCCTTGTCTGCCGCTTGGTCGCCAGATAGGGATATGACTCCATCGGCAATCAGCTCGGTCACGAACTCCGACTCGCGGCCGCTTCGGGCAATCAGTAGCACCGAGTCCCGCGCTCGGGTGAGCGCGACGTAGAAGAGTCGCCGCTCTTCTGCGTGGGGGTAGTCGTCGCCCTCCGGGAGCGCGAGCCGCAGAAGCGGGTCGTCTTCCTTGGTGCTCGGAAAGTCACCGCGGTTGAGTCCCGGGATGATCACGTGGTCCGCCTCGAGTCCCTTCGATGAGTGGACTGTTCGGAATGTGACGTCGAGCCCGCGATATCGGGTGCGCGGGACGAGCTCTTCCTCGTAGCGGTAGCGGCCAAGGATCTTGACCGACAGGCTCGACCCCTCGGAGACCGCGGCAGATAGCTCGCTTAGTCTCCGGGCGATCGCGTCGGTGACCCCGGCGTCGGTGTCGACCAGGGTGAGCTCTACCGGCGCCGGGTGGGAGCGATCCGAACGGACCTTCTTCGTCAGCTGGTTCGGGTTCTTCATGACGAAGTCACCGGCGAGCGTGCTGAGCTCTTGGGAACTTCGGAAGTTCCTCTCCAGCCGCATCATGTGGCCAGCCCCGAAGGTTTGCTCAAACTGTGTCATCGCCGAGATGTCAGAGCCCGCGAAACGGTAGATCGACTGCCAGTCGTCTCCGACAGCAAATAGGAAGTGCGCAGGTCGGTTGACCAGTGCTTTCACAAGCCGCGCTCGGGCGTGGCTGGCGTCTTGAAACTCGTCGACGAGGACGACTCGGAAGGGGGACATCCACCTCCCCGCTTCGACCAGATCGGTCGCCTGATTCAACATGTCCTCGAAGTCGACTTCGTTGGCCTCGCGAAGCCGGGAGTCCCACTCCTCGCGCACGTCATCAAACAGATCGAGGAACAGGGACTCGCGAAGGTCAGGAGTGCCGTTCCGCGCCTTGGACACGCGCGATCGAAGGTCCGCTGGTTCAAGTCGATTGCTCTTCGCATGCGCCAGGAACGTCCGGAAGACGTTGAGCATCTCCCGGTCCGTCAGGAGTGGGCTTCCGGGGACGGGCCGATCCGGGTCGAAGTCCGGTTCGATGCCGTTGGTTCGGAGCTGATGTTCCAGCTGCGCGAACAGGCTGCCACTGCCGAGGTCCCTTGCAGCCGTCTCGATCAACGTCGTGCCGTTCGCGTGATGGACTCGCTTCTTCCAGGCACTGGACTCGAGGTAGCCCCCGTATCCGGGAGGCTCCGCCTGGCCGGGCACGAGTGCCCAGTGCTCGTGGTAGACGCCGGTCGATGGATAGAAGAAGTCGGGTCGATACTGCGAGTGCTGCGCGTCCGCGACGTTGATCTCGTATGGACGCTCGTACTCAAACTCGACGCCGGACTTGATGAGCCAGTTCGCGATCGCTCGCTCGCCCGCACTCTTCATGATGTCGAGGTTGAGCGCGCGGTAGCCGCTTCGACGCCTCTGCGGATCCCACGCGTCGGGCTCAGGATCTGCCTCGACGCTCACGGGAACACCCAGGACGTTTTGGAACAGCGACCAGCGCGCTGCGAACTCCGGCGAACTACGCCGCAGCGCTCGCACGACGTCAGCCAAGAGCCCGACTCCGTTGTTGTTGTCGAGGCCCGGCGCAAGGCGCGGCTTTTCGCCGGTCGCTTCACCAATCACCCGCAACCCAAAGGCGTGGAAGGTAGTGGCGCGGAGGCCGGTGGACGGGATGTCCGCGTTGGCAAGGCGAGCAGTGCATCGTTCGCCGAGCTCCGCCGCAGCTGCTTTGTTAAACGCGAGCAGAAGTATCTCGTCGGCGCTGGCGTGGGCCTTCCGGATCGTCCACCCGGCCTTGGCAACCATCGTCGATGTCTTCCCAGAACCAGCGGACGCGACGAGCTGCACCCTGTTGTCGAAGCAGATGACGGCTCGGGCCTGCTCCTCGGTGAGCGGTGTCTTCTCGATCCTGTCGAAGAACGCGCGTTCATCGATGAGTTCAAGGTTCACAAGAGCGTTGTTCTGCTCAACCGCGTGTGACCGGACGTTCCAGTCGCCAAATGCAGCGTTGACGGCCTCCGCCTCGACGCCGCTCACCCGAGCGACGAGCGCCCGCTGCTGGTTCATCGATAGTGCGGTGCCTAAGACCGCGTGACCGAGCGACGTGTCCCACTCGACGATGAACTCCTCGGTGAGCCAACGCCGCTGCTCCCACGCATCCCGCGTCGCCTCTTGGAACGCGGACCACCACCGAACCAACGCGTCGACGAAGGGTTGGAAATCGAGCGTCGATTCGTACTCGGCGAACGCACGCGCCACTGCATCGTCGAACTCCGTGACAGCCCGTTTCGCCAGGCCCGTCAGCGGCTGGATAACCCCGATCTCGGGAGCCGACATGCGCACCCAAACAGACCCGCGCTCAAAGAGAAGCTTCTCGCGCTCGGCCACGTGAATGTTCACTACGCCAGTTGGCGCCATGACGGTGATGTGCTGCTCAGCGACGCCAATCGCCCAATACGGGGCGCGACCGAAATGCCGTGCCCAGATCGACGGGGACCAGGAGTTCTCCTGCCGACCTCCGATCACGCGCTATCGCCTTCCTTGAACGTCTCTACGGCCGAAACTGTGCCGTCGCGAAAGTCTCGCAGAGCCGCCCGACAGATGGTGTGGAAGTTCCAACGAGCACAGATTGACTGCGGGTCACACAGCCCCATCTGTGGCCTCAGAAGAGGGCCCAAAGCGTCGCCGTCCGGATGGCGCCATCGCGGCCTCTTCGATCAGGGTGCGGAAATCCAGAACGAGTGGGGGGAACCTCCTGACCTGCACAAACGCAGGTTCCCCCTAAGGTTCCCCCTCTCACGGCCACGTTTCGGGCGTACCTGACGATCAACTGTCGGTGGCATGAACGACTCCACCAAGCCAGTCCCCCAGTGGTCCACCACCACGATGCAGCGCGTCGGCGACGAGCCGACACTCGGAGCCGCCGCCGTTCGGTACGCGAACCTCGGTATCCCGGTCTTCCCGTGCGTCCCGGGCTTCAAGCAGCCCCTGACTTCGAACGGGTTCCACGATGCGACGTCGTCCGCACGGACGGTGCACCACTGGTGGCAGCGCAACCCCAATGCCAACATCGGAATGCCCACGGGCGGCGTCACGGGCGTCGTGGTCGTCGATGTTGACGTCCATGCCGAGGTATCCGGCTTCGAGGCCTTCGAGCGCGCTCGGACCGATGGGTTGGCTGACGGATGGGGATGGTTCGTCCGCACACCATCGGGTGGCCTCCACGCCTATTACCCGACCGCAGACATCGAGCAGCGGTCCTGGCAGGCCCCGAGCGCGCTCGTCGATTTCCGGGGGGACGGGGGTTACGTCATCGCTCCCCCGTCACGACTCACCCTCGACGGCCGCCCTGCGTCGTACGTCGTCATTGCGACCGCGACGGGCGCCTCTCACTCGATCGACAGCCTGAAGCTCCGCCAGTTCCTCGAGCCGCCTCGACAGCTGCCACCTCGCATTAACGCGCCGACGATCGGCTCTCGTCCCGACAGACTCGCCGAGTGGGTCGCGAGCCGTCCCGAGGGCGGCCGCAACGCTGGACTGTTCTGGGCTGCCTGCCGGATGGTCGAGCAGGGGCACGACGTCCACGACGCCATCGGAGTCCTCGGTGAAGCAGCGCGCACGGCGGGGCTCGAGGACCGCGAAGTCGAGACGACGATCCAGTCGGCGTACCGCATCGCCAGCCGGTTGTCGGGTGCGGGCTCCGCGAGCCGCCCGGGCCCTATCCGGCCGGTTGAGGTGGTCGGACGATGAACACCCACGCCGAATACCGGGGCCACGTCCGTCAGCCCCTCCCAGTCCCCGAGCCGGAGACGCCGCGCCCCATCGAGACCAGCGCTCTTGCCCACCACGCGGACCCGTCGCTCGCCCCCACGGGTGCGACTACACCTTCGGGGAGGCGCATCGCCTGGGTGCGGCCCTCCGAGCTGCACTCCTACGCCGGCGCCATCGTCGGGCGCGGCATCGACCTCCAAGCCGAGCTGGCGCGGCGTGCCGCGCGCACCCCTCAGACCCTTACCCGCTCCGTATGTCGGGCGGCTCCCCATCTCAGGCACCGCGGGCCGTCTACCTCCGCAACTCAGGAAGGACTGCAGCTATGACCACCTTCGAAACCAGTGAGGGCCTGCGCCACTTGCTCAACCGTCTCGCCGATGCCGGACCAGGCGCCTGGTCCACCGACGCCGAGGCCGCCGAGTTGATGGCGTACACGATCCAGAAGTACCGATCGCTGGCTCACAAGCACCACTGCGAGCCTGAGGACTCCGCGGCCGCGGCGTTCGAGGCAATGCGGACCGACGCGGTACGCCGGGCTCGCGACCCGTGGGCTGTCGTGACACGCGCCGTTCAGGTCACGCTGATCGCCGAGGATCGGGCCAACGGGCTGCTGTGCTCGCCCGCCCAGGCGCGTCGTACGCACATCTCGTGCCACCACGACGCCCGCAGGTTCAGCGACTCCGAGGCCAACCTCCTGGACTTTCACCCGTCCCTGCGCGTCGACTACAACACGCCCGACGAGCCCACCCGCTCGGCGGACCTTCCAACAGGAGCGTTCGAGGCGGTCGACCAGGCGATCGCACTGTTCGTCGCGTTGGGGTGGCCTCTGAACACCGCGACCTGCGCGCTCGACTACATCGCCGCCCGCCTCATCGAGTCCGGCAGCCGAGCAACCACCCACGCGATGCTGCGACGCGACCACTCCGCCCGCGCACTGCTCGACCTCGACCGTTCGGCATGGACGACCTTGCTGAGGCTGACGCTCGGCGCTCAGATCCCGGCACTGAGAAGCACGTACGCCGGCCACGGGATCCTGCTCCAGCTGCYGATCGGGGACACGATCATGGATCTCCTGGCCGACGACGCCCTGATCCTGGAGATCAGTCAGACCGCGCCCCGGGCCGTGCGCACAGTCGAGGTCGCGTAGCCATGACCACCACGACCGGCCACATCGAACTCGAGCGAAGCATCGACGGCATCGTCGTCGGTGTCCGGCATCGCAAGGATCTCGGCGACATCGACGGACTGATGCGCTCGATTGATGAGATCGGTCTGCTCCAGCCCATCACGATCACCCCCGACGGAGTGCTCGTCTGTGGTCGTCGCCGCCTCGAAGCAGTACGTCGGCTCGGGTGGAACACCTTGAAGGTATGGGTCCGATCACGCATCAGCGACGAACTGTCGCACGTGCTCGCGCAGCAGGCAGAGAACATGCAGCGCAAACCGTTGACGGACCTCGAAGCCGCTGCGATGTTCCGCGAGGTCAAGTTGCTCATCGAAGAGGACGCGGGACGCCGACAACAGGCATCCCGATTCGGAGCCYCCGAGTCGTCCGGGGAAGCAGACGGTGCCGGACAGTGTCCGGCACCGCGCGGCGCAGGCGACGTAYGCAATCAGGCTGCCCAGTTCGTTACTGGGAAACAGTCGTATCACCGCTTGGAGAAGATCGGCTGGCTCGAGGACGTCCGGGATGACGAGACTCGCGCGCAGAGTGTCCGCAAACTTGCCCAGGAGGCGCTCGGACAGATCAAGGCCGGTTCGCCGGTGGATCCGGCGTACAAGCGAGTGCGCGCTGCCGACCGCCTCGCCAGCGCTCCCGGCCCTCACGAACCCGAACCTGACCCGGAGCTCGGACGCCTTGCTGAGGAAGCGCTCGCTCGAGCCCAGGCCGAGGAACGACAGAAGCGCGCCGCCCGACGCAAGCGTGCCAACCGGAGCCAGAACAAGCCGGTGCGCGCGTTCGTCCTGACCTGGGGCGAACTGGTCGGTTGGTCCGAGGGGTACGACGTCAACGAGGTCGCCGCCAAGCTCAGCGACGAGGAATGGACCGGATTCGAGAGCGCGGTCGCCGAGACCGTCGCCTTCGCCGATCGTCTCCGTATGGCGCGGCAGCAACTCGCTGTGTCGGCGTAGGCCGACCACCTGACTGGCACGACACTCTCGCCAGCCCCAGGAGCCCCCATGCCCGAACTCACCCGTCGCCAGATCGCCCTCGTGGCCGGCGCTCTGCTCACCGTCCTCACTCTCGCCGTGGGCATCTACGGTCTGGTGACCGGACCGAGCTCCGGCGATCCCGATGCGCAACGTCGCGGCGGCGCGTTGACCGTCCAGCATGATGCCTCCGTRGGTGCAGTGGCCGTGGATCCGAGCCAGACGACGATTCCGCGGACTACCGACGCCGTGGCGTTCGCCCGGTCCGTCGCTTCAGCGTTGTTCGACTGGGACACCGCATCGGGCTATCTCCCGGCCGACTACCAAGCCCCCGTGCTGGCTGAGGCCGACCCCTCGGGCGAGGAGACCCCCAGCCTCATCCACGACGTCGCCACCTACATGCCCACCGTCGACCAGTGGCTCAGTCTCGCGCCCATGAATGTCACTCAGACACTGGCGATCGAGTCGGCGCAGGTGCCTGCCACGTGGGACTCGGTGGTCGCACAGTCGCACGGGGAGCTCCGCCCCGGCACGACTGCCGTCACGATCACAGGTACTCGCACCCGCGACGGCGTGTGGAACGGCGTGTCTTTGGCGAAGTCTTCATCCGTCGCATTCACCTTCTTCGTCGCCTGTCCCCCCGCTTTCGATCGGTGCCGCCTGCTCCGGCTCTCGCAGCTCGACAACCCGCTGAGGTGACMAACCAGTGGCCATGAAGGCGCTTGGGGTCGGCGTCGCTGCCGCGATCCTGGTCCTGCCAGGCGGCGCGTTGTTGGGCGTCGCAACCCTGACCAGTCCCTCCGCAGCCGGGTCGGCCGAATGCCTCATGGAGCACGGCGGGACCCCCACCGGCGCGATTGCCGTCTCAGGGCAGGTCCCCGACAGCCTCATCGCCGAGAACGCTGACGGCGAGACCGTCACCCTGACTAAGCTCCAACTCCAGCGTGCCGCCGCGATCATTGCCGTCGGCAAGAGTCAGGACATCCCGGCGCGCGGTCAGCTCATCGCACTCATGACCGCTCTCACCGAATCCAACCTCCGCGTGCTGTCCAACACCAGCGCCTACCCCGAATCCGCCAGCATCTCGAACGACGGCAACGGCGGCGACCACGACTCCGTCGGTCTCTTCCAACAACGGCCAGCCGCGGGGTGGGGCCTCGTCGAGAACCTGATGGACCCGGTCTGGTCCTCGCGCGCCTTCTACGGCGGCCCGAACGGCCCCAACCATGGCTCCCCACGTGGACTGCTCGACCTCGACGACTGGCAGACTATGGATCCCGGCGCCGCGGCCCAGGCCGTCCAGGTTTCCGCCTATCCCGACCGGTACGCCGTCAACCAGCCCATCGCTGCCAAGATCCTCGCCACCTTCACCGGCGTCACCCTCGACTCGGGCCTGTGCAGTGCTGACGAAGACCTGCCCGACAGCCTCCCGCCCGGCGTCCCCGCGGCCCTCATCCGCGCTGCAGCGACACAGCTCGGGAGACCGTACGTCTGGGGTGGCGGCGACTTCAACGGTCCGACCGGCGGTGGCTTCGACTGCTCCGGCTTGGTCGTGTACGCCGCCTACCAGGCCTCGGGAGGCAAACTCCGACTCCCCCACTACACCGGCGCCCAGATCCAGCTCGGACGCGGCATCCCATGGCCCGACAAGCAGCCCGGCGACCTGATCTTCTTCAGCTACCCCGGCGCCGGCGGCCCTCACCACGTGGCGATCTACGTCGGCGGGGACAAGATCCTCCACGCTCCGCGCACAGGTGATGTCGTTCGCTACGGGACGATCGGCGAGTTCGCCGGCGAGGTCATGACTGTCCGCCGGCTTGGTTGACACCTGATGAGCATGCATCTCCCTCCGCCGACGATGGGACCGACTCGATGGTCGGGTCCCATTCGTTGTGCACGCGGCGAGCACATTGTTTCTCCGCATAGCCGGTCAAGAGGGTGTCAGTCACGCTCATGCCCCCGGATACTTGGTGTCCCACCACGGGTCGATCGGGTCGTCGTACCCGTCACCCTTCCAGCCATCGCCGACCTGGTTCTCGGTGGTCTGTCTGGCCAGATCGCCGGCCAGGGTGTCCATGACCCAGCCAAGCTCGAGTCGCGAGCACAGCGACGTGGGGAGGGCCTCGAACCCGTGCACTGCTCCAAGGAAGGCACCTGCCACGGCTGCGACGGAGTCGCCGTCGGGCGCCCAGCCGGCGAACTCCAGGGCCTCGCCGACGGTGTCGATATCCGGGAACGACAGCGCGACATAGATCCCGCCGGCGATCGCCGAGGTGGCGGTCTTGTCGGGAGCCAGCCGTTCAAGGAGCTGCGGCACGCAGGGCTGAGCCATGCCTTCGTTGATGAGGCTCTCGATCTGCTGATCGACCCCTCCCGGCACACCGTCGCCGATGGTTGAGACGAACGCTCGCTGGAAGTTGTCGGACTGGAGGCAAGCAGCAGCCAGTCTGACAGCGAAGGCGGTCGGGGCGTTTCGCATTCCGTCGTCATGGGTGAGGCCGGCTGCCGCGGACGCGAAGTCGTCGAGCCCATCGATGGATGATTGCCGGTGGAAGGCAGCGATGGGAAGCGATCGAAGCAATGCCTGACAGCCAGAAGATGTTGCCGGCCGACCACGTGTGATCGCCTTCAGAGTCGCGGGGGAACCGCCACGGATCTGTGACATTGCGGGCACATCGATGAGCCACCCTCGGGTGGCGAGGCCGTCAGCCTCGCGTACCGGGTGCCAGTCCTTCGCGATTGGCTTGGCCCCTTGGAGAAGCACCCATCGCTGGTAGGCGTACTTCAGGACGTCCGTCGGGTTCCCGACGACGTTCCCGCCATAGCGAGTCGCCATCCGCAACAGACCCTCTGCGGTCCACGCGGCTAGCTGGGTCGCAGCTCCGGCCTCAAGCGTCCCGGTGGCGGGGATCTCGCTACGCCGGGAGCCGATGGCGTCACCCAGGGCGAGCCCGAGCATGAGCCCGCGAACCCTGCTCTCCCACGTCGTGGGCGCACGGTTGTTGCCCTTGGTCCGGTT
>NZ_JBFUKA010000123.1:0-9393 GCF_056401085.1 Nocardioides sp. P4_G4 | reverse complement strand
CTCGTCGAGGCGGGCACCCGGCGCCGCGTGCTGCTCACCGAGCTGGCCCTGGTCGTCGGGCACGCCGACGCCGGACGGCTAGAGAGCGAGCTGAGGTCACGGGGGGTGAGCGTCCTCGACGTGGAGTACGGCGCGTCCGTGCGACTCCTGCTCGGGTCGACCGACCCTTCGGTCGTGACCGCCCAGGTGGCGGCGCTCACGGGTGGCGCGGGCGTCGTCGAGCGCGTCGGGGAGCGCTGGGTGTGAGATCCCGTCGACGGGGCGGGAATTCTGTACGGATTGCTACGTTGTAATGGTGTAATCACGTAATACCTCTTCCAAGGAGACCACCATGAACACGCACGACGACACGCACGACGAGACACACGAGGACAGGCACGAGGGCGCCGGCCGGGGCCGCGGTCGCCGCGGCGAGGGTCGCGGCCGCGGGGGCGAGGGTCGCGGTCGCAAKGGCGGGTGGCAGGTCGCGGACCTGCCCGACGCCGGCGACGCGCAGGACTGGTTCGCCGGGCGACTGCCCGACGCCTGGTTCGACGGCATCGAGGTGAGCGTGGACCGCGAGGAGATCGTGGTCCTCGGCGCCCTGGCCGCCGACGGAGGGGACGAGGTCTCCACCGCCGCGGCGGAGGGCCGGATCGGTCGCTTCCGCTCCGAGACCCGTGAGCAGCGGATCGAGATCGCACTCGAGGCGCAGGCCCGCTACCAGCGCAAGGTGTCGTGGGGCGCGAGCCTCGGTGGCACCACCGCGCTCTTCACCCACGTCGCGGCACCGGTCATGACCCGGCTGCGGCAGCCCGAGCGGCAGGTGCTCGACACCCTCGTCGACGCCGGGGTCGCCCGGTCGCGATCCGACGCGCTCGCGTGGTCGGTCCGCCTGGTCGGCGAGCACGCCGACGAGTGGCTCGGCCAGCTCCGGGACGCGATGTCGGAGGTCGACAAGCTGCGGGGCGAGGGCCCGGCCCTGTGACCGGCTGATGACGGCCTCCCCGGCCCGTCGCCCCCGTCGTACGTCGACGAGGCGCGGCGGGCCGGTGCCATTTCCGCGAGCCGCTGTCTAGGGTCGGCACGTGTTCTGGATGAGTGCCTTCATCGACGTCCCCGCGAAGTCCTTCGAGGAGACGGTGACCTTCTGGGCCGCCGTCACCGGGTGGGAGCCCTCCGCGCGCCGCGGTGCCGACGGCGAGTTCCTCACCCTGGTGCCGGGTGGCGGCGCCGACGATCACCTGCGCATGCAGCGCCTCGGGTCGGGCGAGGCCCGACTCCACCTCGACGTGCACGTCGCGGACCCGCGGGCGGCGGCCGACCGGGCGGTGGACCTGGGAGCCACCGAGGTGACCGACGAGGGGTACGTCGTGCTGGAGTCGCCCGGCGGGCTGACCTTCTGCCTGGTCTCGCACCCGGCGTCGCGCCCCGCTCCGCCGTCGCGCTGGCCGGACCTGTCCACCAGCCTGGTCGACCAGGTCTGCCTCGACGTGCCGCGGTCGGCGTACGACCGGGAGACGGGGTTCTGGATGGAGCTCCTCGGCTGGGAGCGGGCGGGGTCGTCCTTCGCCGAGTTCGAGCGGCTCGTGCGTCCCGACGGCCAGGCGCTGCGGATCCTGCTCCAGCGCCTCGACGACGAGGACGGGCCGACCCGCGCCCACCTGGACCTCGCGTGCAGCTCGCGCGACCGCGAGGTCGTCCGGCACGCCTCGCTCGGTGCCCGGGTCGTCGCCGAGCACGAGAGCTGGACCGTGCTGGTGGACCCGGCGGGCCTCCGCTACTGCCTCACCGACCGGTCGCCGTCGTGACCGGCGTGGGGAGCTCGAGCCCGAGGTGCGACGTCGACCAGGTTCCCCGCGTGAGCACCGACGCCCTCCGCGGCCTGGCCGACCTCGCCCGTGACCGCACCGCCCGGGAGGGGCTGGAGGCGCAGCTCGTCGTCGCCCGGCAACGACTGGAGGACACCGAGCAGCGCGCAGCCGCCACCGTCGACGCCCTGGCCGGGGAGCTCGCCGACGTCGACCGCCTGGAGTCGATGTCGATGACCCGGATCCTGGCCGGGCTGCGGGGCCGCCGCGACACCGACCTCGACCGCGAGCGGTCGGAGGCACAGGCCGCGCAGTACGCCGCGGCCGAGGCGGAGGCCCGCCGGGCCGCGGCCGATCGCGAGGTCACCGACCTGGTGGTCCGCATCAACGCCCTCGGTGACCTCGGTGCCCGTCGCGAGGCGCTGCTCGCGCAGCGGGAGGCCGAGGTGGCCGCTGACCCGGCGTCGGCGGTGGTGGCCGGCCGTCTGACCGAGCTGGCCGCCGCGCTCGGCACCCACGAGGCCGAGCTGGAGCAGCTCGACGAGGCGGGCGCCGCCGCACACCACGCCCTCGGCGCCCTGCACCATGCGGCCGAGCACCTCGGCAGCGCCGGCTCCTGGTCGACGTACGACACCTTCTTCGGCGGCGGGATGGTGAGCGACATGATGAAGTACGACCGCCTCGACAGGGCCGGTCAGGTGATCAGGCAGGCCGACGCCGCGCTCGGCCACCTCGCCACCGAGCTCGCCGACGTCGGACTGCACGCCGTCGGCGGCATACAGGTCGACCAGATGACCCAGTTCTTCGACGTGTGGTTCGACAACATCTTCAGCGACTGGGCGGTCCGCGACCGGATCCGGCAGGCGTCGGACAAGGTGCACACCGCCACCGTGGGCGTGGGGGAGACCGTCGAGGTGCTCGTCCGGCGGCGTGACGTGGCGGTGGAGGACCTGTCCCGGCTCCGCGCCGAGCGCGAGGAGCTGCTGAGCGCCTGACCGCCGCGACTGCTCCTGCGATCGATCCCTACGAGACGGCAGCGACGTAGACCCAGCGCCCGCCGCGGCGCTCGAAGGTGCTGCGCTCGTGGAGCACCCCCGGACCCGCCGGCGACTCGTAGTGCGCCCGGAACTCCACCTCGTCGCCGCTCGCGTCGAGCACCTCCAGACGGGTCCAGGTCAGCAGCGGGTCCGGCTCGACGTCGTCGGGTCGGGTGCGTGGGTGCCACGTCCGGAACACGTGGTCGCCCTCCCCGAGGGCGTACGCCGAGAACCGGGAGCGCATCAGCTCCTCGGGGGTCGAGGCGAGCGCGGTGCCCCGGTGCAGCGGTCCGCAGCACGCGTCGTACGAGGATCCGGAGCCGCACGGACAGGGTCGGGTGAGAGCCACGCGGTCGACCCTACGGCCGGGACCGGAAACCCGGGTGCCGGTCGCGACGGGCCCCGCTAGCGTGCCCGTCATGTCGAGCTACCCGCAGGACCCGCCCTTCGCCGCCGACGAGACCAGCATGCTGCGAGGCTGGATCGACTACTACCGCGACACGATCCGCGCGCAGACCGGCGGTCTCGACGCCGACCAGCTGTCCGCCACCATCCCCGGTCATCCCGCGGTCATGACGCTCGGCGGGATGATCAAGCACCTCGCCTTCGTCGAGCAGTGGTGGTTCACCATCGCTCTGCACGACCGGCCGCCGGCGGGCTTCTGGGCCGACGTCGACTGGGAGGCCGACGAGGACTGGGACTGGAGCTCGGCCCGCCACGACACGCCGCAGGAGCTGCGGGAGATGTACGACCTCGAGGTGGCCCGCGCCGACACGGCCCTGGACGAGGCGCTGGCCACCGGCGGCCTCGACCAGCCGGGCCGCCGGCCGCGCAGCGACGGCTCGGTCGCCACGCTGCGCTGGATCATGGTGCACATGGTCGAGGAGTACGCCCGCCACGCCGGGCACGCCGACCTCCTCAGGGAGTCGGTCGACGGCACGGTCGAGCTCTGAGGGCCCGAGCCTCGGTCGGGAGCCGGGACCGCGTCAGGTGAGGTCCTGGTGCAGGCACAGGATGTTGCCGTCGGGGTCCTTGAACCACGCGGCCCGCTCGCTGCCCGTCTCCGCGACGTGGTCGACGGTCGTCAGCTCGGGCAGGTCGTAGTCCTCGAAGACGACGCCGCGACCCTCGAGGGCGCCTATCTCCTTGGAGACGTCGTCCACCTCGAAGCTCATCGCCGTGCTCTCCGACGGATGGCTCTCGGGACGGGGGAGGAGCAGCAGCTGGGAGTCGCTGCCCACGGCGAACGCGGCACTGCCCTCGTCGTTGGTGCCGGTGAACTCGAGCCCGAGTGAATCGCGGTAGAACTGGGTCGATCGGGCGACGTCGGTGACCGGGATCATCAACGCCACCCCGCTGCGTGCGAGCGACATGGTGGCCTCCTTTGGCTCCTCCCATCGTGCGCCTCCGCCGGACCGCACACCATGGCGAAGCTGGACCAGCACGCTCGATCCACCCGCCCGGACGCGTGATCTGGTCCAATGGCCTCGTGACCGAGAAGATCCGCGTGTACCTGCTCGACGACCACGACGTCGTCCGTGAGGGCCTGAAGTTCCTCCTCGAGCGCCAGGAAGACATCGAGGTCATCGGCGACTCGGCCTCCGCGGTGGAGGCCACCGCCCGCATCCCGGCCCTGCGCCCGGACGTCGCCGTCCTCGACGGTCGCCTCCCGGACGGGTCCGGGATCGAGGTGTGTCGCGCGGTCCGTGCCGTCGATCCGACGATCCGGGCCCTCATCCTGACGTCGTACGACGACGACGAGGCGCTCTTCGCCGCGATCATGGCGGGGGCGTCGGGCTACGTCCTCAAGGAGATCCGCAGCAGCGACCTGGTGACCGCCGTGCGCCAGGTGGCGGCCGGCAACTCGCTCATCGACCCGACGCTCACCGCACGCGTCCTGGAGCGGGTGCGTCACGGACCCGCGACCGCCCCGGAGCTGGCCGAGCTCACCGAGCAGGAGCTCAAGCTGCTCGGCCTGATCGCCGAGGGGCTGACCAACCGCCAGATCGGCGAGCGGATGTTCCTGGCCGAGAAGACCGTGAAGAACTACGTCTCGAGCATCCTGGCCAAGCTCGGCCTCGAGCGGCGTACGCAGGCGGCCGTGCTGGCCTCCAAGCTGCTCGGTCCCGAGGCCTGAGGACCTTCGGCGTCGGCCTGGGGACCTCGTCCCCTGACCGCCGACCTCCTGCGGGAACGAGAGTGGAGGTGCATCGAGCACCATCACCCATTCAGTTCTGGAGGGATCGTCATGGCCGTCATCCATCGCCACCACCACATCACCAGTGAAGGCGTCACCACCTCGGAGACCACCGAGACGGGCATCGGCCTCGACCGTTCGATCGCCGCGCTGCGCCTCGCGTTCGGCTGGACGTTCCTGTGGGCGTTCCTCGACAAGACCTTCGCGCTCGGCTGGGGCACCGGGTTCGACCAGGAGGGCAACCTCGACCGCTTCGGCCCTGCTGCCTGGATCAACGGCGGCAGCCCGACTGAGGGGTTCCTCACCTTCGGGGTGCCGGAGGGCAACTGGTTCAAGGGCACCTTCAACTCCATGGCCGGCCAGGCCTGGGTCGACTGGTTGTTCATGATCGGCCTCCTCGGGATCGGGCTGACCCTCTTGCTCGGCGTGGGGATGCGGATCGGGACCGCGGCCGGCGCCCTGATGTACACCTTCATGTACGCCGCGTCCTTCCGGCTCGAGAACAACCCGTTCGTCGACGACCACCTGATCGGCATCATCGCGATGGCGGTCCTGTTCTTCGCCGGTGCGGGTGCCACGTGGGGCCTCGGCAGCCACTGGCGGCGGACCCGCATGGTCCAGAAGTACCCCGTCCTGACCTGAGCCCCGCTCCGCAGCACGACCCGACCCGCCCGGACGTCCGGGCGGGTCTCGTCATGTCCGAGGGTCGAGCGGGACGGGCTCAGTCGAGCGGGACGCGCCACACGAGGATCGTGCCGCGGGGCGAGCCGGGGCGCACCTCCAGCGTCCCGCGCAGGTCGGTGGCCCGGCGACGGACGTTGCGCAGCCCGCTCTCCGTGACGTCCACCGGCAGGCCGGACCCGTCGTCGGCCACGGTGAGGACCAGCTCGTGGGGACCCACCTGCACCTCGACCTCCGCGCTCGCGGCCAGGGCATGACGCGCGACGTTGGAGACCGCCTCCCGCAGCACCGGCAGGAGCTGGGCGGCGACCGCTGCCGGCACGGCGGTGTCCAGCGGACCCGAGGTACGCACGACGGGCCGGAAGCCGAGCACCGGGACGTACTCGCTGACCAGGCTGCGGACGTCGGCGCGAAGGGAGGCCCGGTGCCCGTCCTGCAGCTCGAAGATCGTGCCGCGGATCGCCTTGATCGTGTCGTCCAGGGCCGAGACCGCCTCGTCCAGTCGGCGCGTGATCTCGGGGGAGTCGGCCATCGCGGCCACCCCTTGGAGCTGCAGGCCCGTGGCGAAGAGCCGCTGGATGACGACGTCGTGCAGGTCGCGCGCGATGCGCTCCCGGTCGGAGACGAGGGCCAGCTGCTGCCGGTCCGCGACGGCCTGCCCGCGGTCCAGGGCCAGGGCCGCCTGGTCGGCGAACGTGGCGAGCAGCTCGCGCTCGTTGGGCTCGTGCAGTGGTGAGGTGTGGTCGAAGAGTGCGGCCAGGGCGGTCACCGGGGCCAGGTGGGCCCGGACCGGGATGACCACCGCGTCGACGCCGTCGAGGTGGATCAGCAGTGGTGGAGCGGTGACGTCGAGCTCGGGACCGTCACGCACCATCTCGGAGAGCTCGCGGAGCAGGTCGTGGTCGGACCCGTCGGCAGCCACGGTGTCGTCGTCGGCGGAGTCGGGGGCGAGGAGCGCGGTGGCGCGGGCCCCGGCCACGGCGCGGGCGATGTGCGCGATCGTGGACAGCCCCCGGCCCTGGTGCACGGGGGGCTGGAGGGCGACACCGAGCTCGGCCGTCGCCTCCAGCCAGCGGCGCCGGCGCTCGCTGAGGCCGTAGGTGCGCGCGTTGTCGATGACGAGCCCGGCGGTGCGGGCCAGCGCCTCGACCAGCTGCTCGTCCTCCTCGCTGAAGGGCTGCCCGTCGGCCTTCTCGGTGAGGTAGAGGTTGCCGAAGACCGTGCCCCGGATGCGCACCGGCATCCCGAGGAAGGTGGTCATCGGGGGATGGTTGGGCGGGAAGCCCACGGACCTGGGATGGGCCGCCAGGTCCACCAGACGCAGGCCGGACGGGTCCTCGATGATGACGCCGAGGATGCCGTCGCCGTGCGGGAGGTCGCCGATCAGGGCACGGGTCGCCTCGTCCAGGCCGGTGGTCAGGAACTCGAMCAGCCGGCCGTCTGAGCCGATCACCCCCAGCGCGCCGTACCGGGCACCGGTGAGCTCGGTGGCCGCGACGACGATGCGCGTCAGCACGCTGTTGAGGTCCAGGTCGCTCGAGATCGCGCTCACGGCGTCGAGCAGGGCCTGGGCGGGCCCCGCCAGGGACGGGTGCCCCGAGGACAAGGTCGCGGTCATCTCGACAGTGTGTCCCGACTCCCGGTCCGCGTCAGGCGGATCACGGGACACGTCACGGGACACCTCACAGGACACGGCTGACCGGGAGTGTCTCCTCCAGGTCCCAGCCGTCACCGAGGCGCCGCCCGGTCACCTCCGTCAGGGGGATGCGGAGGTAGAGCGAGCGACGACCGGCTGCCCACGGCCGAGGCAGGATCCGCACCAGGGTGCGGAGCTCGGTGGGGTCCTCGACCGGCTCGGCGCGACCGCGGACCACGACGCTCCACCCCCGTTGCCGGGCGTGCTCGACGTGGTCGACCTCGAAGGCGAGCAGGCTGTCGCGGCCGTAGGTGCCCAGGAGGCTGTACGGCGTCGTGCACACGACGACCGAGCTCTCGCTGATCGAGTAGTTCATCGGGATGATGTGCGGACCCGACGGCGCCGCGATGGCGACCCGCCCGACGATGCCCCGTCGGAGCAGGGTCTCGCACTCGCTGCGACTCAGCTCCCTCAGCTCGGCCATGGCACGCCTCCGGTCTTGTCCTCGGTGCCTTCCAACCGCCTTCCATGCTCGTCCGGTCCGAGCGCGACCAGCAGGGCCGTTGGTCCCGACCCGGGGTGCCTTGTGCGCCGGGCTAGCGTGGTCGGGGTGACCGAGACTGCATCCACCGCACTGCCCCGCACCGTCGGCGAGCTCCGCGCCTCCGGGCACGAGTTCAAGACCCTCCGGCACGAGCTGCGCGACAACCTGCTCGCGCGCCTGCGTGACGGGATCGACCCGTGGCCGGGCCTGCACGGCTTCGAGGACACCGTCATCCCGCAGGTCGAGCGGGCGCTGATCGCCGGTCACGACATCGTCCTGCTCGGTGAGCGGGGCCAGGGCAAGACGCGCCTGTTGCGCACCCTCGTGGGCCTCCTCGACGAGTGGTCGCCGGTGATCTCCGGCTCCGAGCTGGGGGAGCACCCCTTCGAGCCGATCAC
Organism: Nocardioides sp. P4_G4; assembly: GCF_056401085.1. NCBI lineage: Bacteria > Bacillati > Actinomycetota > Actinomycetes > Propionibacteriales > Nocardioidaceae > Nocardioides > Nocardioides sp. P4_G4. Next base: position 1,110 of record NZ_JBFUKA010000123.1, on the reverse strand, counting down.
CGTGCAGTCGAAGCAGGCCGCGGCGGCGTACGGCGAGGACCTGCGGGTCTCGTGGCGGCACCGCGACGAGCGGTACGCCGAGAAGCTGGCCACCCCGGACACCTCGGTGGCCGACCTCATCGGCGACGTCGACCCGATGAAGGTGGCCGAGGGCCGCTCGCTGGGAGACCCCGAGACGATCCACTTCGGGCTCATCCCGCGCAGTCACCGCGGCATCGTGGCCATCAACGAGCTGCCCGACCTCGCCGAGCGCATCCAGGTGGCGATGCTCAACGTCATGGAGGAGCGCGACATCCAGATCCGCGGCTACGTGCTGCGGCTGCCGCTCGACGTGCTCGTCGTGGCCAGCGCCAACCCGGAGGACTACACCAACCGCGGACGCATCATCACCCCGCTCAAGGACCGTTTCGGCGCCGAGATCCGCACCCACTACCCCACCGAGCTCGAGGCGGAGGTCGCGGTCATCCGTCAGGAGGCGACCCTCCAGGCCCACGTCCCCGACCACATCGTGGAGATCCTCGCCCGCTTCACCCGCAACCTGCGCGAGTCCGGCAGCGTCGACCAGCGCTCGGGCGTCAGCGCCCGCTTCGCCATCGCCGGCGCCGAGACGATCGCGGCCGCCGCGCTGCACCGCGCGACCGTGCAGGGCGAGGACCGTCCGGTGGCACGGATCGTCGACCTGGAGACCGCCGTCGACGTGCTCGGCGGCAAGGTCGAGTTCGAGACCGGCGAGGAGGGGCGCGAGTCCGAGATCCTCACGCACCTGCTGCGCACCGCGGTCGCCGAGACCGTCCGTCAGCACCTGCGCGGCATCGACATGGCGCTGCTGGTCGACGCCATCGAGGCGGGCTCGATGATCACGACCGGCGAGCAGGTCAGCGCCCGCGACTTCCTGGCCGGGCTGCCGGTGCTCGGTGAGTCCGACCTCTACGACCAGGTCACCGACCGGCTCGGTGCCACCGACGACGGCGAGCGGGCCTCGGCGATCGAGCTCGCCCTCGAGGGGCTGTACCTAGCCCGCAAGGTCGGCAAGGAGACCGGTGGCCGGGAGACCGTCTATGGGTGAGCACTCCTCGGTGGAGGTCGCGCTGCGGCCCGGCACGTCGGAGG
>NZ_JBFUKA010000122.1:0-9628 GCF_056401085.1 Nocardioides sp. P4_G4 | reverse complement strand
ACCTCGTCCACCGAGCCCACGCGGACGGCGCGGTGGATGTCGTGCACGCCGTCGAACTCGGCGGCCACCTCGCCGATCTTCTCCGGCCGCACGGCTGCCCTCAGGTCGGCGAGCTCGACGACGAGGCGGCTCCGGTCCGGTCCCGTGGCGTCGGCGACACGTTCCTGGACGTCTCGGACGCGAGGGTCGGCCGACGTACGCTTCTCGACCTCGCCGGCGAACACGACCGCCGCCGCGGGGGCACCACCGATGACCGACGCGTAGGAGCCCTCCAGGGCGAGCACGGTCATGTTCGGGTTCAACGCCTTGGAGAAGACCACGAACGCGCCGCCGTGGTAGCGCGAGATGACGCAGAAGACGATCGGGCCCTCGAAGTTGACGATCGCACGGCCGATCTCCGCGCCGTACTCCAGCTGGAGGTTGCGCATCGAGTCCGGCGAGCCGTCGAAGCCGGAGAGGTTCGCCAGGACCACGAGCGGACGGTTCCCACTCGCCGCGTTGATCGCCCGGGCCGCCTTCTTCGAGGAACGCGGGAACAGGGTGCCGGCGGTGTAGATGTCCGGACCGTCGGTGGGCGGGAAGCCACGTCGCGGGACCGGTCGCGACTCGATCCCGAGCAGGCACACGGGATGACCGCCGAGGTGCGCGTCCTGGACCACCGCGGTGTCCGCGTCGGCCATCCCGGCCCAGCGTTCCAGCGTCGGGTGGTCCTGGTCGGCGAGCGCCCGCATCACGGTGCGGATGTCGAAGGCCTTCTTGCGATCCGGGTTGGAGGCCGCGGAGAAGATCTCGCCGACCGTCGTGAAGTCGCTGTCGGCGGACGAGTGCGGGTACGACGACACGTCGCGGTCCGTCGGGTCCGCGGTGGGGGCCCGCCGCGGCCGGGACTCACCGGGCACGACGTAGGTGTGGTCGTAGTGCGCCAGCAGGACCGCGAAGGCACCGGCCAGGTCGGGAGCCCAGTACTGCGCCTGCCCGTTCGGCCCCATCACCCGGTCGTAGCCACCGATGCCGAAGTTGTCCTCCGCGGACACCCCGCCCGAGAAGTCGAGCGACTGCTTGCCGGTCAGCACCATCGCACTGTCCGGGGTCATCACCAGGATGCCCTTGGTGTGCATCAGCATCGTCGCCTCTGCGTTCCAGTACGGCTGCGCCCCCACGTTGATGCCCGCGACGACGACGTTGATCTCGCCGCCCGCCTGGGTGAACTCGATGATCCGCTTCAGCCCGGCCGCCACCCAGTCCATGTTCTCCGTGCCGGAGTCCATCGAGATCCGGGCACCCGCCGAGAGCGCGTACCACTCCACCGGCACCTGCATCCGCTCGGCCAGGTCGATCGCGGCGATGATGCGGGAGCACTCGGGCTCGGACACCGCGCCGAGCGCCTTCGTCGGATCGCCGCAGAGCACGACGCGGGTGACCCCCTCCGGGTGCAGCTCGGTGGGCGTGGTCACGACGGCGACGAGGATCCCGGCCTTGTTCAGGCCGCGCGGCCGGTCGACGGGCACCAGGGTGCCGGTGTCGTCGAGGTCGTGCTCGACGAGGCTCCCGTCCGGACCGGCGAGCACTCCCTCGAGCTCGTAGGGATAGACCAGGCCACGGCGCCGGGCCCGGGCGACGTTGGCGGCGTACTCGTCGAGCGGCTTGAGCCGCTCGGTCGGCGGGCCCTCGATGGACGCCGTGACGCCGGCGCCCGGGCGAGCGTGGAAGCGGATGGCGATCGGGGTGGGGCTCCCGTCGGCGCCGATCACCCGGCCCTGCGCGAGCACCTCCTCGATGCCGGCACCGTCGGTGAGCGGGGTGATCTTGTCCTGCAGCGTGGTGAGCTGGTCCACGTCGGCCTCGACCACCGGCCACACCTGCACCCACACGTGGTTGGTGTCGAGCTTGTTCCCGGCCGCGCCGCGCGAGGCACGGACACGGCGGATGGCCTCGAGACAGTTCTCCACCGCCCGCTCCGCGTGGGGCAGGCCGGTGACCCGGCCGTCCTCGTCACGTACGACGGCGAGCTGACGGACCTGGGCAAGGGCGACGAGCCGCCGGTCGGCCGGGTTCTCGCGCGCGACGCACTCGTAGAGGAGCACGTCCTCGGGTGCCTCGATGCGGGTGACGTGGAAGTCGCGGAGCCGCCAGAGGTCCAGGCGACGACCGACCATCGGGTGCACGCCGCGGACGAGGTCGTCCTCGACGACGCCATCGTCGACGACGGGACGGTAGGTGAAGTACGTGACCGCCTTGCCCCCGCCAGGACAGACCGCCACTGCGATCCGGCGTACGTCGTGGGTGAGGGGCAGCGCTCCGACGATCTGGGCGAGCTCCTCGCTGGCCTGCTCCGGTGCGTCCGGGGCGTCCGGCCAGTGCACATAGAGGTCGAGCACCACCTCTTGATCGGCGGCACGGGCGGCGACCTCGTCACGGACGGCCGTGACCAGCGAGCTGTCCGGATCGCCGAGCTCGGTGAGGGTGCCGACCGTGGAGACCACCCGGGTGGGGCGGTCGTCGAGGACGTAGTCGGCCACCGCGAACGTGCGACCGTCGCGCACGAAGGACCGCAGGCCGTGCAGGTCGTGCTCGCGGTAGTGCCGGCGCACCAGCACCTCGAGCATCGGCTCGTGCTCCGGAACGCCGCCCTCGAGCCGCTCCGCGAGGAACCGCACGATCTGCTCCGGGATCGCGGCCAGGGCCTCCAGCCGCGAGGCCCGGTCCGCAGCGTCGGGGTCCGCCGCGAGGGCCTCCACCTCGTCCCGGACCCCCGCCAGCACGCTGGAGCGCTCCTCGTCGACCAGGGGCTGGTCGAACCAGCGGAAGCGGGTGCTGCGGGCCAGGTCGCCGACAGCCGGGAAACGGAGCTGGGTGGACCGGACGAGTCGCTCGAGGAGGTCCCGCGCCGGCCCGGCCAGCTCCTCGGCCGGGGGCGGCTCGACGATCCAGCGCTGGAGCAGCTCGGTCGCCAGCCGAACCTCGGGGTCGGGGCGCTGCTGTGCCAGGAAGATGCGGAACACCGCCTCCTCCAGCTGCGGAGTCCGGTCGAGATCGGTCACGCCGTAGTGGGCGAGAACCCTGACCAGGCGATCGCGGAACTGCTCGGGGAGTCCACCCCGGTCCACGTCGAGGCTCTGCAGGAAGGCGTGGAAGTGCTCCTTGGGGCTGTGCACGCGCAGCTCGGTGTGCAGGTCCTCCCCGACCGGACGGTTCCGGCTGAGCTCGGCGAGGTCGGCGAACAGGCGGAGGAGCTCCATCTCCTCGGCCATCACGTCCACGCCCGCCGCCCTCAGCTCGTCGCGGGCCGCGAGGTACTCCGCGACCACGTCGCCGTCCTCGCTGGCGTCCACGTCGTACCCCATGACCATCGCCGCGACGTCGTCCCGGCTCCGCGCGGCACGCTCCCGCGCGGAGGCGGGCGGCACCGAGGGCGGCAGGTCGAGGACCGGTCCGACCTCGTCGGGCGGCGCGGCCTCCTCGGCGGCGTCCTCCTCGACAGGCTCGAGGCGCACCAACGGGGCCCCGGTCTCGACCTGGCTCCCGGTCAGGACCAGGAGCTCGCGGACCCGGGCCGCGAACGGCGCACGCAGCACCGTCTCCATCTTCATGCTCTCCAGGACCAGGACCGGAGCCGCGGCCGCGACCAGGTCGCCGACCGCGACGGGAGAGGCGACGACCAGCGCGGGCGCCGGTGAACGGAGCACCCCGCCCTCGTCACGGCTGACTCGGTGGGCCACGCCGTCGACCTCCACCGTGTGGACGGGGCCGTGGGTGGCCGTGACCAGGTGGTGGCGCCGGTCGCCGACCGTCATCCGGGTGTGGAACTCGTCGAGCCGCTCGACATCGGCAACGACGACGTTCTCGACGCCGGCGGTCGCGACGCCGACCCGGAACCGGTGCGGACCGATCTGGATGACGGTGACCTTGTGCACGGTGCCGCGCAGCTTGAAGTCGACCGCGCGGCCGACCTTGTGCTGCACCTGGGGACGGCCCCCGTGGGCGCTCTCCAGCAGCCGGGTGATCTCGACGTGCGCCTCGTCCTCGTAGGCCTCGATGCCGGCCGCGACCACGGCGATGCCGGAGTGCTCGTGCACGACGAGTCGTCCCTCGGCACGGACCCGGTCGATCCAGCTGGTGTCGGCCCAGCCCGCCTCGCCGTCGACGACCTCGGACTGCTGCAGGAGGTCGAGGATGAAGCTCTTGTTCGTGGCGCCCCCCTCGATCACGACGGTCGTCTCCCGCATCGCCCGACGCAACCGGGCCAGCGCCTCGTCGCGGGTGCTGCCGTAGGCGATGATCTTGGCGATCATGGAGTCGAAGTCGGCGGGGATGGTGTCGCCCTCGCCCACGCCGGTGTCGACGCGGATGCCGGGGCCCGAGGGCAGGTCGAGCAGCGCGATCCGTCCGGGCGACGGGGCGAAGTCGCGGTCCGGATCCTCGGCGTTCAGTCGGGCCTCGACGGCGTGCCCACGCTCGAGCGGCTTCGGTCCCTCGAGCCGGCCACCGGCCGCCACGTGCAGCTGCGCCTTGACCAGGTCGAGGTCCGTCGTCGCCTCGGTGATCGGGTGCTCGACCTGCAGGCGGGTGTTGACCTCGAGGAAGGCGAACGTCCGCTCCCCCGGGTGGTAGAGGAACTCGACCGTTCCCGCGCCGACGTACCCCACCGCGACGGCCAGCCGCTCGGCGGACACCTTGAGCTCATCGGTCTGGCTCGGGTCGAGCAGCGGCGACGCCGACTCCTCGATCACCTTCTGGTTGCGCCGCTGCACGGTGCAGTCGCGGACACCGACCGCCCACGCGGTGCCGTGCCCGTCGGCGATCAGCTGGACCTCGACGTGCCGCGCCCCGGTGACGAGGCGCTCGAGGAAGACCACACCGCTGCCGAAGGCGCGCTCGGCCTCGTCGCGGGTGCGCTGGTAGGCGTCCTCCAGCTCGGCGGCCGAGTCGACCCTGCGGATGCCCCTGCCGCCCCCGCCGGCGGTGGCCTTGAGCATGAGCGGGTAACCGATGCGCTCGGCGGCGACCAGCGCATCGTCCAACGTGTCGACGCCGCCCCCGCTCCACGGCGCTACCGGCACACCGACCTCCTGCGCGAGGAGCTTGGACCCGATCTTGTCGCCCAGCCGGCGCATCGCGTCGGCGCTCGGACCGATGAACGTCACGCCGATGCGCTCGCACAGCTCGGCGAAGGCGGGGTCCTCGGCGACGAAGCCCCATCCCACCCAGACCGCGTCGGCCGCGCACTCGACGAGCACCCGCTCGAGGACGGCCAGGTCGATGTAGGGGCGTGCCGAGGCAGGACCCAGCGCGAAGGCCTCGTCGGCCTCCCGCGCGAACATCGCCGTACGTTCCTCGTCGGTGAAGAGCGCGATGGTGCGGATCGGCGCCCCACCGCCCTGCGCGTTCACGTCGCGTACGGCGTGGATCAGCCGCATCGCGGCCTCGCCACGATTCACGATGGCAACTCGAGTGAACATCCTGGGGCCTCCCGACTCGACGACCAGCTCCCGAAATCCTCGTCGCGAGACTGTCACGTCTGTGAGGCTACTGCGGCACGGGCTCGGGTGGTGCCGCGAAACATCGTGGGCAGTATTCTCGCGCCGTGACGAGCGAGCCGTCCGGCATGTTCGAGGCGATGTACGCGGGCGCGGAGGCCGGTGGGGCCAAGCCGCCCTGGGACTACGGCGCCCCTCGTCCACAGCTCGCGGAGTGGGCGAACGAGCGACACCTTGCGGGACGTGGGTTGCCGACGTTCTGGATCCTCCCCTCGAGTGGAAGGGGATGTTCGACCTGGTCGTGGAGAGCCTGACCGTGCAGTCGATGCCGCCTGAGCAGCACGTCGACGCGGCGCGCCACATCGCCGCACTCGTGGCACGAGAAGGCACTCTGCTGGTCCTGGCGACCGCCCGGGAGGAGCACTCGGAGGTGACGGGGCCGCCATGGCCGCTGACCGGCGCTGAGGTCGAGCTGTTCGCGCACGGAGACCTCGTGATGCGCCGGCTCGAGCGGATCGAGAGCGGCGCATGGTGGCGAGCCGAATTTTCGCGAGGACCACGGAGTCACTCCTGACGCGGTCCAGCACGACGGATGCGGGCACGACGGTCGCGACCGGACACTCGTCAGGTCTCGCCTCCGATGTCGAATTCGTATGCCTCGAAGACGACGTCGGAGCCTCGCTGGCGGTGTCGGACGAGTCGTCCGAGCAGCACCGTGCCCGAGTCGCGGATCGGGTCCACGCCGGCGATGGCGTCGGGCGACGCCAACCTGGTGAGCAGCTCATCGACCCGACGGCAGATCAGCGCGTGCTCCTGGGTCAGGCTGGCGACGGCGCCGGAGAGCCGCGGCGAGGTCTCGAGGAGGTCGCCATAGAGCCCGTCGCGACCTTCGGTGATGTCGATGTGTCCACGGAAGTCGCCGGAGAGCTCCACCAGGGCGACATGGACACGTTCGGCCCATCGCGCTCGATCGGCAGTGGCTGGCGCGGCCAGCGCATCCTCGAGTGCGCTCATCGACTCGCGCAGCTCCGCGCGGTGTCGCCTGAGCTCCTCCAGGAAGGCCCGCTCGGGTGTGGACGAGTTCGGTCCCATCGCCCCTCCGTCCGCCGTATCTCCCACTGTCACCAGTGTCGCGCGTTCGGCCATTCCTGGCCATCGACGGATGCGTTGGACTCGCGGTATCGCAGCATGCTGGTGCTGCCGGTGCCCCCTCCCTCGGTCGAGCCCGGGTCAGGCGCCTTCCTCGGTCAGAGTGGCGGAGGGCAGCCAGTCGGCGCCGAGGAGCTGAGCGAGGTCGGCCAGGCCGGCGGTGTCGCTTCCCACCGTGTCGGACGCCGCGGCGATCCGCTCGACCATCACCTTGCCGACCTGTTCCTCGACGGTGCCCTCGGCGTACGCGATGTGCCACGGCGAGACCTGGTGGTCGCGGTGGGTGCGGCCTGTCACCTGCCGTCCGGCGATGCCCGAGAAGCGGGCCTGGTGGAAGACGCCGACCCGCGGCTCGCTGCTCGCCGGGCGGCCGTCGGCGAGGGTCTCGCCGGCGTGCAGGCTGATCGAGGCGACCGTGGTGAAGACGCAGACCTTCGCCTGCCCGGTCTGGAATCGGAGCCGCTCGGCCTCCGGGTCGAAGCGGTCGCGGCCGTAGATCGTGGCGACGTCGATGCCGGCGTCGCGCAGCCGGTCGGCGATCGGGTCGGCGGCGGTCCCGACGAACTCGACCGAGCACGCCACCTGTCGCTCGGCCCGGACCTGCTGGGCGATCCAGTCGACCGTGGAGTCGACACGAATGAGCCCGGCCTTCTGCCGGAACCGCAGCAGCGCGGCCCGACCCTTCGCGACATTGCGGCCGCGCCGGGCGATGTCCATCTCACGACAGAACTCTCCCCACTCGGCCTCGTACGCCGTCCGCTCCGCCGGCGTGAGCGCCACCGGCATGCCGGAGATCGGCACTGGCCCCCACGGCGCGGCCCGGTGCAGCATCGCCGGTGGCCGCTCCTCGTCGAGCCAGCCGCGCACGAGCTTGAGGTCCGCGGCACGCCGCGCCGGGTCGGTGGTCCACGTCGCGCCGTAACGACCCCGCTCCACCCCGATGCCGTGACGCTCGAGCGCGGTGGCGAACGCGTCCCCCGGTTGCGTCGCCGAGGTCCACTCCCGCATCGACTCGCCGAGCACCTGCGCATAGGCCGGAGCCAGGTACGGCAGCTCGAGCGGCGTGTGTCCGGGCGTCGCGGTGGTCGCGATGACGAAGGGTGCCTTGTCGTGCGGCTGCCCGTGTCGCGAGATCCGCGCCCAGAGCTTCCACCGCTTCGTCGTCGTACGTCGCAGGGCGTGGGCCTCGTCCGCGATGATCACGTCCCAGCTGTGGTCCTTGACCTTCTCCAGGCGGTCCCACGTGATCACGACCCATTCGAGACCGCCGTCGCCCAGAGCCGTGATCGTGCGGCACCAGTGGCCGATCGTGATCGCGGCGGGCCGGTCGGCGACGACCAGCACCCGTCGCGCACCGCGGAGGTCGCCCACCGCCGTCGCCCCGAGGACGGCGGAGATCGTCTTGCCCACCCCGGGCTCGTCGGCCAGCAGGAACTGCCGTCCGCCCGCCGCGGCGCGCGCCGCGATCGCGTCGGCCGCCTCGAACTGGATCCTCCGGGGCTCGAGCGCGTCGGTCGCCTCGGGGCTGGGTGTCGGGTGGTCGGGATTGAGGGTGTTCTCGATGAAGCGACCGAGCGTGTAGGGACCCGGCGCGTAGGGCGCAAGGTGCGCGGGCAGGGCGCGCCCGACGTACAGGTGGGTCTTGACCCCCGGGTGCCACATGGCGCCGTCGACCTGTGTGCCGTAGGGGACGTCGAGCACCCACAGCCGCTCGCCGGGCCCGGCGGCCGGCAACGGCCGCTGCTGTCGCGTGCTGCTCCGGCGCGGGGGCCCGTTGCGTCGACGAGCACTGGATCGTCGGGAACTGGCCACCCCCGGACGCTATCGGGGTCTCCTCCACGAACAGGATCGGCTCGCCCATGCCCACGCCCTCACCGCGGTCGAGGCGCACGTGCAGCTGCTCCATCGGCGGCGAACCGCCGTCCGACGTGTCGTTCACGCCCCCGTGCTCAGTGCACAAGGACCGTAGGGCGCAACGTTGTCGTCCCTCCTTCGTCGAGAAACGTGGCACGCTGAAGTCATGAGCCGTGAGGTACCTCGTCCCGTACGGGTCTTTACGCCAGCCGACCTGGTTTCGGCCGACCCGACACCCGGCATGGATCGCGCCCTCGCCTTCGAGATGCCGCTGCTCTGGGCGGGACAGGTCGTGACTGAGCCCGGAGCGGTATCGGGATGGCACCACCACGAGCGCAACGAGTCGAGCCTGTACATCGTCCGCGGCGTGCTGCGCCTCGAGTTCGAGGGGCATGACGGTTACATCGATGCCGGCCCCGGCGACTTCGTGCATGTTCCGGCGTGGACCGTTCACCGGGAGTCGAACCCCGCCCGTGAACCATCCCTGGCCGTGATCGCTCGGGTTGGTGGGGGTATCCCGACCGTCAACGTCGACGGTCTCGCGGGGCACTGACGCCGACCAGTGGCGGAACGGGGCGGCTCAGAGTGTCACCCCATCCCCACGTGGCGCTGCATCAGCCGTGCTGCCTCCCGCCCGGAAACCCGTCAGCGAAGGCGGGGTTGTCCGGGCAAAGCACGCTCACGGCGCTCCGGAGAGGTCAACAGGATCGCGGCGCTGACCAACAACACCCACGCGGGGAACAACAGCTGCAGCCATCTCTGGCTGGCTGAGCCCAGCAGTAGTGCCAGCGCTACCAGGTAGCCGACGTAGCAGACCCAACGAGGCAGGGCCGAAGCTCGGAGGCCCGCCGTGCTGACCGAGATGGTGAAGACTGCGGCCATCCGCATGGCGTACACCGTGATGAGTGCTTGTGAGGTGTCGCGGCCGTACGTCCAGACCTCCGGGCTGGCGTTCGGACTGTCGAGCATGTTCATGATGGTCAGTGAGGTGACAGCCGCAACGAACATCAGGGCCAGGAAGAGCAGACCGCTTCCCAGGAACACGGTGGCGAAGAGTCGATCCTCCACGGCGCCGAGCTGCTCCCTGATGACACCGATGAACCAGAGGAATGCGATACCGGCGAAAGGGATCAGCTGAAGGCTGACCC
>NZ_JBFUKA010000121.1:0-9689 GCF_056401085.1 Nocardioides sp. P4_G4 | reverse complement strand
GGAGTCGTCCTCGAAATCGGCCGTACCCTCGTCGCTGAGGTGGGCACAGATGCCCACAAGGCTCCGGAAGACGTCAACGTGGAGTTGTTTGAAGGCTTCGTCGCTGGCGTCGTTGAGGAGTCGTTGACCCCATGGATGGTCCTCGTTGATCAGCAGCCGGACGCTCCCCATCAGGCTGTCGTCAAGGCTTTCCGCCGTTGAACTGATCGTCCATGGTGCTGCCTCGTATCCGGCGGAGGAGAACGAGATTGGCTCGGTCGGGAAACGGGATGCGTCACCCTCAAGGATGACTGCGTGACTGGGGCTCGATGCCAGCCTCGACCCGGCGCGCTGAACGCGGTCAGGAGCCGGCTCGATGTCCTCGGCCAACACCAGCGCTGCGCTGAGGTCCACAGAGTCCGCAGCTTGACCCGGAGGAACCTTCAAGCCGACCTCAATGAGCTCACAGCCGGAGTACAAGCGGACCGACGAGGTGAACCGTCGCTGGGACGCCTTGCAGTCGCCGACCAGCACGAGTGCCAGCTGATCCACGTTGTTAAGACCCGTCGACGCAAGCGCTAGGTCAGAGTCGATCGTAGCTGTCAGACCCACGACCAGGTCACTCGCGTAGTCCCAGGCCGGAAGGTACTTCGGTAAGGGCAGGCGGCTTCCCGCTCGCTCGAACCACCAACTCTCCCAGGTGAGGGCGGACTCATCAGCCGTCATATACGGAAGAATCCGTCTTCCCTGCCTCATTTCGGCTCCTCCGAGAGAGCCTCAACCTTGAAGTCGACCGCTACGTCGTTCCTCGACTCGAACCAGTAATCGGCGGACGCGTCGGGAAGAACGAAGGTGTAATCCACGTTGGAGTCAGCGCCAACCCATCCGCCCCTGACCAAGAAGTCAGGCTGCTCGGACCTGTCCGATCCTCCGTCCGTACCGACCATAACGGTGGCTCGGATGAACGATCCGCCGGGATCTCCGCCCTTGATCTCGATCGGCAGAACCGTCCGTTTCCACCCCTCGCGGCCAATATCCAACCGCGTCGGACGGCCGATTTCCGTGCGAGCCTTCTTGCTTCGAGAACCTCCACCGCCGCCACCGCCGCTCCCCCTCGGCGATGGCGCCGAACCAGCCACACCCCCGAGGAACCCACTGAGTCCGTCAGCAATCGCCGCGGCCGAGAGTGCCGAACCGTTGGGCTTCGGAACAATGGCAGGCCGTATGAACGCGTCCGCCTCCGCTCTTACCTTGTCCAGCGCGACCTTGACCTGACTCTTCTGAGTCTTGTCAGAGAGTGACTCGGACGACCAGTTGTTATGGGCGGGCGGCTCGGACTTGGCGAATGCGGGGTCAACCGATGGCAATGGCTTGAATACTCCAGCCCATTGAAATCCGGGCTCAGTGAGGGGTCCCCGCTCCAGACGGGTGACCACCAGTTCGGCTGCGCTTCGCATGAGCGTCACCGATTGACTCGGACTGAGGTCGCCGAGCCCGACGGCCGGGTACTTGGTCAGCGCGAGGTGACCAATCACGGAATCGTAGCGCTTGATATGTACGACGTCGCACTTGAACATCGATGTGGGCACCGGCAGTCCCCCCTGCACCGCTCGCACCGCCTGGAGACAGGTGACTGGACCGCTGTAGACGGGATGGGAGGCCGGATCGGGTATGGGATGATCAGTCCCGTCTACTTGCACATGGATCGTCATGGGCTTGTTGCCAGATTCGTCGTCCTGAACCAGCTTCGGCCAGAGATTCCTCAACACGGACTCTGCAAGAACCTCAGCATCGTCGTCCGGACCGGGCTCCCCGAGCATCGGCGCCAGGATCAGGATGCTCGTGCCGAGTTCATCGCCATCGAATCCCCGCGCAAAGAGCCTGCGCCCGAGGTTCTCCGCAACAGCTCCGACCACGGGCTCCGGGAATCCATCGATCGTGCGGCCCCACCAGTGCCGCCCGGTGTGACGGTAACCGTCGGCGTCAAACACGTTGCCGATCGCTGATGCGATCAGGCGGTCCTCGACCCCGTCCTTGGTGAGACAGCGGGACCAGATCACGATGGAGCCGATCTCGCTCACCAAGTACGCAACGGACTTTCCGAAGCCATAGGTCCCACCGGAGGTGCCGCCGGGCTTGGTTGCACCGATGTTGTAGACAAGGTCGATGAAGTGGGTGACCTCTCCTTCAGGAATGCTCTTGTCATTGCGGACCGGGCCGCCCAGGCCGGTGGTACCTCGGTCCGAGATCTCAATGGCGACGGTGCCCTCGTCGTCCAATGCGCGAGCAAGGTCGGTGCCTGGCGCGTCACCAGTGAAGACCTCGTCCCGGAGGAGGCTGACGACATCCTCCGAGAGCATACGAAGGTTCATGGTGAAGCTGACCGACTCCTCCCCAGCGCGCGCGTCCCAACTGTTTTGAGCCGTTTCGCGCACGAGCAGGTCCTCCAGCGAGATATTCGGCGTTCCCAGAAGCTTCCTGGCGCCTTCGCCTTGAATGGCGCCTGGCTCGAACCGCTGGGGAAACCAGTCCAGCGGCGCGACACTCCGCCGAGCCTCCGTCAGCTCTGTGCCCGGTGTAGATCTGGGGAGACGGTCGTGATCGGCCGGGAGACCGTGTCCTCCACCCGAATGTGCCGCATCCTCGAAGGTCATTCCTGCCCGGAGTGCACGCTTGGCAACCTTCCACGGCTCACCCGACGGAGCTATTCCGATTGCACGCATGTGTGCAGCCAAGACCGTGTTGTCTGATACCTCCTTGCCGCGAAAATGCCCCTGAACGCGTGCGAGGGCCTCGAGTCGTTCGATCTCCCTCATCCGCCAATCCAGCCCATCAGCATTTCGTCCACCTGGTGGTCCGGGATCTGCGAGGGCGTCCCCGCCAGCATCAGGTCGTAGCTCACGTGACCGACTGACCGAAGCCGAACGGGATCAATATCGGACGCCCGGAGACCGGGGAACTCCTCGTCGACCACCCACCAACGGACCCCTCGAACCTCGAACCGCGTGGCGACGCTGTCGGACATGCCGACCACGTAGCCGAGAAGACCCAGGCGCTGCTCGAGTTCGATCGCAGGCACCCCCAGGTCGATGAGTTCAGCGACGCGGTCGTCGATGCTCATCGCGTCAGCCGACTCCTTCAGGTGTACGACAACCAGATGAAGGTCGGCAACCGTTCCAGGGTCAAGCTGGTCGAGATTCGAGATTCGCACCGAATTTCCGTCGACGCTCGACGTGGCTTTCACCTCGATCGCTCGACCACCCCTAACGAAGTCGTGCACTGAGCCATTTGGTCCGGCCCAGCATTGGATCCCCTCGGGGGAACGCTCCACCAGGACTCGCAGGATCTGGAGTTCTCCGACAATGCCGATGACCACCTCTCGTGAGATGTCAGCGAGCGCCTGTTGGAGCAGGGCACGCCATTCCTCCAGAGTTGCCGAGACCACCGGCATAGGTGCAGTCGAGCCTTCCAACCGCTCGATCAGGTTCTCCACGAGTCGCTCAAATACCTGGGCGAGCCTGGGGATGTCACAGGCGAGATCAGCGAACGTCTGAATCTCCCCACTCACCACCAGCTCACGCGTGGCGAGGTTGATGCCGCGACTGATCCGATCCGTCGCATCTGAGCCCGGTTCAACCGGGATCAGGAGGTGTCGCCTGCCACCACGGTCCACGCCGAGGAGCATCTGACCGCGAGTGGTCCCGGCTCCGGATGATCGTGTCGACAGTTGGGTCGCACCGTCGGGAAGTTCCCCTGTCAGGAGCAGCGCGAAGGATTCGGAGATCTTCATGATCCTGCCTCCATCTCACTCTCAACGGCGTCCGTCGGGAGGTCTTCATCGTCGGTCACCTCGACCTCCCAGTCCGGCTTGACGCCGTAATAGGTCGAGGACCCGCCTCCAGCCGCGGACGCGACTTCCGGGAAGATCACTCCGAGGCCCATCAGATGTTGTGCCGCCTCCATTTTGATGCGGGACAGTGATGACGCTGCGGTCTGTGGGATCGAGTCCTTGCTGACGACGTAAACGATGATGACGCCGCGCCCGTTGGCGAGCGCACGGCGGATCTCGCGCGGGTGGAGCTTCCGGCCATCGCGGTAGGATTTCATCGCCACGGGGTCCAGGTCAGCAAACCAGTCGTCGTGGTTGAGCAGCGCCTTGATGTTCGCCGTCCCAGCCGCAGAGGTGGCAAGTGGTGCGCGGTTGACTGCGGGAACCGCGCCAAACCCGAGATCCACAGCGCCGAGGTCGACCGGATCACCAGCGATCGTGCGCGCCTGCCGCCCGCTGCTCACGACAACTACGTTCCAGAGGCTGTCCGGGGCCTCCGCGGTCAGCCAACCCGCCATGAAGTCGCCACGCATCGTGGCCTGATCAGGGTGGAACCGGAACGACGCCAAAAGGTCGGCGACCGGCTTGGCCGGGACGTCGGACAGGCGCCACCGCAGCAGATTCGACTCTGCGACGATCGACCGATCCTCTCGCGCCGCAGCGATGAACGCCTGAACAGCCGCGATGTTGGCGTCTGCGACTGCGCGTTCCCGCTCGAACATGAAGGTCTGTAGCCGCTCGCCCGCATAGCTGACTCGGACGACCTTGGCTGCCCCCATCTTGTTCCTTGCAACGATCGCCAGCCGTCCCGGGTGGGCGCGAACGCGCACACCCAGTTCGCGTGGCGTGATCTGTTGGCGCTCCATATCGGCGATGTCAGCACGGATCTCGGCCTCCACCAGAGCCAGAAATCGGTAGTCCTCGGCGAGCGACCTCTGGATCCAGATCCGCGGGAGGTCCTCGTAACCGGTGCGATACCCAAACCAGCGACCCATCTGAAGAAGAGTGTCGTAGGTGTTGGAGGTACGCGTGAAATACGAGACAACCAAGCCTTCGAGCGTCAGCCCCCGGGACAATGTGCCGCCGCCAATGACGATGACGACCTCCATGATCGGAGTACCGTTATCCGTCCGGCGGTCGTAATCCAACCGGTCATCGGATCTGCCGTTGTCAACGATGACTCGAAGGTCCTTGAGGACACCTGGAATGTGCTCTGCGACGGTGTCCCACGCCGGCATGACTTCCGATGCGACCTCGGCAGCCGCCGCACTCTCCCTGAGGTAGGAGGCTCGAAGTGCGTCGACGTCGCCGGCACTCCACTTCACGGCCAGTGCCTGGCAGTACTTCTGGACCTGCCGCTGCATCGCGAAGTGAGGATCTGCGTAGTGCGTCGTGTGGACCAGCATCGAGGTGTGATCCACATCTCCACGTGCCTTCCGGACTGCTGCCGCCACCAGGAACCAGTCGATGGCAGCCGTGAGAGAAGCCGGCGGTTCGACGTCGAAGGCGACTCGGAGTTCCTTGCCGCTCGGAGGCTTCAGCTTCCCCGCCTCAACGTCCGGGATGTCCCGGATCACCGCGGCCTCCAGACCGGAATCCGCATCGTCGTCCTCGCTCAACGGTTCGCGGCCGAAGAGTCGCTCCGCGCCGAAATACGCCTCCGGCCGCGGAAGATCAATGATGAAGTTGGACGGGTAGAGCTCGTCCTCGTCCTGCGGGTCCATGAATATGTTGGCGAACGGCGTCGCCGTGTACCCGACATAGGAACCGGTGACGACAAGCTTCCAGATATCACGGAGCAGGCCGTTGATCGCTGACCGTTCCTGCCTTCCGGTCGCGCCGTTGGGGGTCGCCTGGTCCGCCTCGTCGTCGAGGATCAGCACCGGGGTGCGTTTGAGCAGATCCTCGGGTGCGGCGTCGAGCCACTCCTTCAGTTGCTGCAGTCGGCTGGTGTTCTTCTTGATCACAATCACAGCCGGTCGATCCCGGTGGAGCTGCGACGCCGCCGAGGTGACTTCACGGTTGACGAAATCGGCCTCAGTAGCAGTGAGGCCGACCCAGTGCTTACTGTTCACGACTCCAAGGTCTTTGGTCACGCGGACCTGCGTCTGCTCTCGGAGATTGTTGTGGATGCCTGATAGCACGATCAGGAGGCCGAAACCGCGATCCGCAGCCTTGGCCATGACCGCCGTGTAGTTCGCTGTCTTTCCCGACTGGACGTATCCGAGGACGAGGCCGAGCTTCTTCAACCCCCATGCCTGGGGGTTGGCCAACTGCGCAACCACCTTCGTCGAGGCTCGATCAATATCGGGGACGACCTCCGCCATGCGGCTCGCCTCGAGCTTGGCTCGCAGCGTCGGCCAGTGCAGGTCGCCCTCTTCAGGACCGGAGTACCACGGGCCCATTTGGAGGTTGTCCACCAACGTCCGGTCGACAACGCCCGTCGGGGAGTCGAGGACCGCGTGCTCCGCCTGGTCAGCCTTGATCGCTTCGACCGCCTCAGCCAGGCGCGGAACCATGTCGTCAGCCATAAACTGGCGAATGGACTCAGCCGCTGCTTCGGGTGAAATCGCCTGCCGAACCGCCGCGTTCATGATGTGTGTCCGGAGCTGGGCGACTATTCCTGCATCTGTGTCTGTCACGTGACGGGACCTTATCGAAGACCTCCGACGGACTTGGTCGACTTCAGACAACCTGCATGACGGAGTTCTCACAGACGCTGACCAAAATGCACGACGAAGAACGAACGGACCGCGGATCCTCCTAACGCCAGCCCCCTGAACCGGTCGCCAGGCAATCTGTCCATGGGTTCCCTCGTCCCGCGCGACGAGCGAGCTCAGTCATCCGGCGTCCCCTCGTGACTACTATGCGGTGACGTGGTGATCCTGTTGGACACGGCGCGTCGCCGGGACGAAGGCGCTGGTTCCGAACCAGACAGCAAGCGGATCCCGCCGCACGCCTCAATCAGTCTGAAATCAGGTCTGACCTGCAGTTATGCAGTGATCTCAAGGTGATCACTGGTCAGCACGACATCGCGGCCACCAGCGTGTGTGGAAGGGACAAGGTCTGTGTCTGCCGAACCAACCGAGGGCAGCCAGTTGGCGCTCGAGATCGACCTGCCGCTCCCTGCAAAGCCGCCTATGCGACGCTTCTCTGAACGTGGCAGGTCCCTCGACCGGATGGTGGAACTCGCGCTCCGGCGGGGATACGCAACCGGCTTCTTCGACCTCCTGGACCAAATCGCGCACTTCCGGCAGGCGAACCCCTACAACGGGTTCTTGGCCGTCCTGCAGCGTCCGCATCCGGTGCACTTGCTCACGGACGACCAATGGGCCGACAGATGGGGCAGAGAGGTGATGCCGAACGAGCACCCCATTGTCTTGTTGGACCCGTTTGGGCCACTCAAGTTTGTCTTCGACGTCTCCCAAACGGAGCCGGGGCTGAACGCACGGAACCTGCCTCGCCAGTTCGAGAACCCATACGCGATGAAAGACGTCCAGCTCGCCGACGTAGCTCTGAGTTGGCTGAAAGAGAATGCAAAGTACGACGGCGTTCGCGTCCATGACGCTAAGCATGGCTGGCCGTCCGCCGGCTGCATCTGGCAACAGCACGGCGGAGCCACGCAGGCCGTCCCGCATGGACCCAAGAAGGAGATGCGCGACGTCGCGGTCCGATTTGAGTCCCAGTTGAACGGCTCCTACAGCGCTACCGAGCAGCTGGCGACCTTTGCCCACGAGCTCGGGCACCTGTACTGCGGGCACGTGGGCGCCTCGACCTCGGACTGGTGGCCCAACCGACGGCCGGGGACCTTGGCCGAGCGCGAATTCGAGGCCGAATCCGTCGCGCGGCTCGTCTTTCGGAGGATCGCCCCTGCAACCCAGTTGCCCGCGCATCTCGATCAGTACTACGCCGAGGGCGACCCGCTCCCCACAGGAGGGTGGATGCACGTCATGAGTGCAGCGGCCCGCATCATCGACATGTGCCAACGGCACAGCCCTCACAAGAGGAGTTCCCGCCCTGCCGCTGACGATTCGCCCGCCGCAGCGGAGTGAACTCCAAGAGCAGCACCCCTCAGACGGTTCGTCTCTGCGGTTGACCATGGCGCAGTTGCATTGCGCTTCGCCGCCAGCGGCGGCATCTCGGGTCTACTGGACGGAGGCGCTCAGCGGCCACTCCATCAACACGCGGCCATGCGCTACCGGCAAGCTGCGTCTGGTCGCCTGGCGGAACGCGCTCCACGTAAGCGTGCCGAAGCGCGAAGAGCGACGGCGAAGGCCGACCCCAAGGTCCAGCGTGGGGCCACGTCTTCCAACGCAGTCTCGCATTCACGTCCGCCAGCTGTCGGAGGTCATCACTAGCCTCGCCTTCAAGCGGTGAACCGAACCGCCCGCACCGAGAGGATTCCGCGAATGAGCACAGTTGTGGTCGATCCCCACGCTTCTCTTCCGGACCGCCTCGACCAGGGTGTCGCCTACAGCCGCAACCTCAGCCACGCCCTGATGCTGCTGCGCGCCCGGCGCGCCTCGCGCGAGCACATCGACACCCTCTGGTTGAGCTGTGACCTGGGGCCCGACCAAGACCCTGAAGAATGGGACGCCAGCGCGGTGGTCTCGGCCCTCGGGGAAGAAGCACGTTCGGGGCGGCCGTTTCCGATCAGCCAGATCATTGTTCTGACCCACAATGCAGAACGAAGACATCAGGCAATCGTTGCGTTGCACCCGTGGTACGACATCGACGCCATGTCTCCGGAGCACTCCGCACTCAACCTCCCCGAGCGCCGCCCACGACGCTCGGTTGACCGCACTCCGATCGGGCGCCTCAGGCAAGCCGGCGTACGGATCGAGCCAGGCCTCAGCACCGAGGAGATCGAGACTGTCCAGAAGCGTTTCGACATCGAATTTTCCGTGCCTCATCGCTCGTTGCTACAGGCTGGCCTGCCGGTAGACCTACTTGCGGACACTGTCTGGCAGCGGCCTCGATGGCCCGACTGGCGACACGGAAGCCCAGATGAGCTCGCGACCTGGATCCAACGCGCTCCGGCACCTGTCGATGCAACCGCCGCTGTCCCACTCCCACAGACGTGTCCGCCCTTGATTCCGCTCTGCGGCAACCAATACCTCCCGTCCGGCGGTCAATTGGAGCGGTCATGGGTCTTGTCGGCTCATGAAGTGGACGTCATCTACTACGGCAGAGACATCGGTGCCTGGATCGGCCTCGAGTTCGAAGGCGACTCCTGGGCGCCTGGACGCCCCGCATCCAAGGACCGGATCCAATACTGGTCAGATCTTGCAGAACGGTTGAGATAGTGCAATCCCGGATGCCGAGCCCGCCATGATCGGCGAAAGCGGTTCATCACGCTCGGTCCGGTCCGCGAGTTCGCGCGATACCCTCCTCAATGGAACGCAACCCAGAGGAAGGTTCCTGCATGAACCGAGTTCACCGTGTGTCCCTTTGGGCAAAGGACCAACTATTCATCGACGCTGCGACGCTCGCGGATGGATCAGTGACCATCGAGGGTCAAGATCTCCGGCATGGCGAGTACGAATACTTCTTCACCATCAAGCCCGAGAACGTGGCGGCTCTCGTCCATACATTGGGTGGATCAGAAGGTGACGTGCTGGAGCGTCTGAAGGCCAACGTCTCCGAGCTTGTCCATGTAGGTGAGATGAAGTGGCTCAAGGAACACTCAATCCCGTACGACTTCTTTTCACCGTGAGCTAGGTGATGCTCCGTTTTCCACTGGTCCGGGTGCGGCGCCGTCAAGCGCTATGACCTCACTCCGTAGGAAGCCGGGCCGAGGGTGGCAGAGTGTGCGGATCCGTTCTACAAGCTCGTCGCCCTGACTCTGAGTAGACGGCCGGGCCCACAGGTCGGTCTGGCG
>NZ_JBFUKA010000120.1:0-9735 GCF_056401085.1 Nocardioides sp. P4_G4 | reverse complement strand
GCCGAGGACCGCGCCGTGGGTGCCCGGCTGCCGCGACCGGCCTTCGAGGCCATCCGCGCCGGGCTCGCCCTCGGGCCCGTGCTGGTGCAGACGCCGCGGGCCGGCTACGCGCCGGCGCTGGCCTGCGAGCGGTGCCGCACCCCGGCCCGGTGCGGTCGGTGCGCAGGCCCGCTGGTGCTGCCCGGACCCACCCGGCCGCCGACCTGTCGCTGGTGCGGCACGGCCGACGAGCACTGGGCATGCCGCGAGTGCGGGCACCGCGGCCTCCGGGCCCCTGTCCGCGGGGAGGCACGCACCGCCGAGGAGCTCGGCCGGACGTTCCCCGGCACGACCGTGCGCAGCTCCAGCGGCGACCGGGTGCTGGCCCGGGTGGGGGAGCGCGCCGACATCGTCGTCGCGACCGTGGGAGCCGAGCCGGTCGCCGACACGGGGTATGCCGCCGTGGTGCTGCTCGACACGTGGCTGACCCTGGCCCGCGACGACATGCGTGTCCAGGAGGAGGCCGTCCGCCGCTGGATGGCTGCCGGCGGGCTGGTGCGCCCGGGTGGCCACGTGGTCGCCGTGGGCGATCCCGGGCACCCTGCGCTCCAGGCGCTGGTGCGGTGGGACCCTGCCGGGTTCGCCGAGCGCGAGCTCGTCGAGCGGGGGGAGGCGCACCTGCCGCCGACGGCCCGCATCGCCACCATCACCGGCGAGCCGGGGGCCCTCGACGACGCCGTGACGCTGCTCGACCTGCCCGAGCCCGCCGAGGTGCTCGGGCCGGTGCCGGTCTCCGCCGACGAGCAGCGCGTGGTGGTCCGGGTGCCCCTGGCCCACGGCGCCCGTCTCTCCGCGGCGCTGGGGGAGCTCCAGCGGGTCCGGTCGGCGCGCAAGCTCRACGCCGTCCGCATTCAGGTCGACCCGCCCAGCATCTGAGCGACCCGGATCCCGTGCCTGCCTCCCACGTCCAGGGCAGGTCCGGCGCTCCCTAGACTGGGGCCGCACCCCAGACCCAGGAGCTCGAGCACCCCATGGCAGTCCAGCCGATCCGCCTCTTCGGCGACCCGATCCTGCGCCGGCGCGCGATCGAGGTCGACGACTTCGACAAGGAGGTCCGCCAGCTTGTCACGGACCTCACCGACACCATGCTCGCGGCGCCCGGAGCGGGGCTGGCGGCCCCGCAGATCGGGGTGGGGCTGCGCGTCTTCACCTGGAACGTCGAGGACGAGGTGGGTCACCTGATCAACCCGTCCCTCGAGCTGAGCGACGAGACCCAGGACGGTGCCGAGGGCTGCCTGTCCCTGCCCGAGCTCACCTACGACTGCCTGCGGGCGCTCTCGGTCATCGCCACCGGCTTCGACATGCACGGGGAGCCGGTGCGGATCGAGGCCTCGGAGTACCTCGCCCGCGCGATGCAGCACGAGACCGACCACCTCGACGGGATCCTCTTCATCGACAAGCTGGACACGGCGGCCCGCAAGGCCGCGATGAAGGAGATCCGCGAGTCCGAGTGGTTCGGCCTCGAGAAGCCGATGGTCCGGACGAGCCCCCACGCCACCCGTGGACTGGGGTTCTGATGCGCATCGTCTTCGCCGGCACCCCCGAGGTCGCCGTCCCGGCACTCGACGCGCTGCACGGCTCCGCCCACGAGGTGGTGGGCGTCGTCACCCGTCCCGACGCTCCGTCGGGTCGGGGGCGCAGGCTCGTCGCCAGCCCGGTCGCCCTGCGTGCCGAGGAGCTCGGCCTGCCTGTCCTCAAGCCCGAGCACCCGCGCGAGGCGGAGTTCCAGGCTGCCCTGCGTGAGCTGCGGCCGGACGCCTGCCCCGTCGTCGCGTACGGCGCCCTGCTCCCGCAGTCGGCGCTCGACATCCCCGAGCACGGCTGGATCAACCTGCACTTCTCGATCCTTCCCGCCTGGCGCGGGGCGGCGCCGGTCCAGCACTCGATCTGGGCGGGAGACGAGATGACCGGGGCGACGACCTTCCGGATCGTCAAGGAGCTCGACGCCGGACCGACGTACGGCGTGATGACCGAACGCATCCGCCCGACCGACACCGCGGGCGACCTGCTCGACCGGCTCGCCGAGGGCGGCGCCACCCTGCTGGTCCGGACCCTCGACGGCATCGAGGACGGGTCGCTGGAGGCTCGCGAGCAGCCCGCGGACGGCCTCAGCCTGGCCCCCAAGATCCTCGTCGACGACGCCCGCATCGACTGGACCGACCCGGCCATCGGCATCGACCGGCAGGTGCGCGCCTGCACCCCCGGCCCGGGTGCATGGACCACGTGGGAGGGCGAGCGGTTCAAGGTCGGGCGCGTCACCGTGGCCCGCGACCGCGCCCGGCTCGAGCCGGGCGTCCTCGAGGTCACCAAGAACGCCGTGCACGTCGGCACCGCCACCGACCCCGTCGAGCTGGGCGAGGTCAAGGCGTTCGGCAAGAAGCAGATGCGGGCCGCCGACTGGGCCCGGGGCGTCTCCGTGCCCGAGGGCGCGCGGCTCGCCTGACACACCCAGGGGTGGGGTGCGTCACGTTTCAACGACTGGGGCGCTAACCTGCGCTGAAGCCCATCGTCTCGGAGGTCCCCCCTGTGGCTGTTCTCGAAATCCTCGACCGTCGTCACACCGTGGCGCCGCGCTCGTACAACCGCTGGCTCATCCCGCCCGCCGCGCTGGCGGTGCACCTGTGCATCGGCCAGGTGTACGCGACCAGCGTCTACAAGAACTCCCTCATCGCGCACTTCGACGCCTCGCAGACCGCGATCGGCTTCGTGTTCTCGATCGCCATCGTCATGCTCGGCGTCAGTGCCGCGGTGTTCGGCACGTGGGTGGAGAAGGTCGGCCCGCGCCGGGCGATGTTCACCGCCGCGTGCTGCTGGTCGGCCGGCTTCCTCGTGGGCTCGCTGGGCATCGCGTCGGGCCAGCTGTGGCTGCTCTACCTCGGGTACGGCGTCATCGGCGGCGTGGGGCTGGGCATCGGCTACATCTCGCCCGTCTCCACCCTGATCAAGTGGTTCCCGGACCGGCCGGGCCTGGCCACCGGCATGGCGATCATGGGCTTCGGCGGCGGCGCGATGGTCGCGGCGCCCCTCTCGCGCCAGCTGCTCTCCTTCTACGACCCGGCGTACGACTCCACCGATGCGGCCTCGCTGGCCGACGGGCACGCGCTGACGTTCCTGTTCGTCACCCTCGGCGTCGTCTACTTCGCGATCATGATGCTCGGCGTCGCCAACATCCGCGTCCCGGCACCGGGGTGGCGTCCCGACGGCTTCGACCCGTCCACCGTCGCGCAGAAGCCGCTGGTCACCCAGGACAACGTGTCGGCCGCCAACGCGGTCCGCACGCCGCAGTTCTGGCTGCTGTGGACGGTGCTGTTCTGCAACGTGACCGCAGGCATCGGCATCCTCGAGCAGGCCAGCCCGATGATCCAGGACTTCTTCCGCGAGGGAGGCGACTCGAGCGTGACCGTCGCCGCCGCCGGTGGCTTCGTGGGCCTGCTGTCGCTGTTCAACATGGCCGGTCGCTTCGTGTGGTCCAGCACCTCGGACTACATCGGCCGCAAGCCCATCTACATGCTCTACCTGGGCATGGGCATCGTCCTGTACGTCGCCCTGGCCCTCGTCGGCTCGACGTCCACCGCCCTGTTCGTGCTCATCGCCGCCATCATCATCTCGTTCTACGGCGGCGGCTTCGCCACCATCCCGGCGTACCTGCGCGACCTCTTCGGCGTCTTCCAGGTCGGCGCCATCCACGGCCGCCTGCTGACCGCCTGGTCGGCGGCGGGTGTGGCGGGACCGCTCATCGTCAACGGCTTCCTCGACTCGGCGGGTGGCGCGGGATCGCTGGACTCCGACTCCTACCGCCCTGCCCTCTTCACGATGGTGGCGATCCTCGGGGTCGGCTTCGTGGCCAACCTCCTCGTCCGGCCGGTGGCCGCGAAGTTCCACGAGGACATGTCCGCGCACGAGTCCGAGGCCGGGACCGAGCACGAGGCAGCCCCGGTCGAGCAGGACGAGACCGGCAGCGCGGGCAACAGCACCGTCCGCCTGGTGCTGTCGTGGGGCGTCGTCGGGCTCCTGCTCGCGTACGGCGTGTTCCAGACCGTCACGACCGCACTGAAGCTCTTCTCCTGAGCGTGCGGACCCGCTGATTCTGGCCGGGTCCCGCCGTGGTGACGTACCGTCGGGCGCCATGACCTCCCCCCTGGTTGCCCGAACCCGTCCCCGGCGGGCCCGTGCCGCGGCGCTCGCCGCCACGGTCCTCGCCACGATGCTGTCCCCGGTGCTCACCTCCACGAGCGCGTCGGCGGACCATGCCGGCGCTGAGCCCGGCCCCGTCCACGCCGGCAACACCTACGGCTGGTGGAACAAGGGCATCGTGTGGCGCGAGGAGTTCGAGACGCCGTACTCCGGCCCGACCGGCCCGCAGTGGCAGGCCTCCGGGCAGGGGCAGGTCGTCCACCAGAACGGCATGCTGACCCTCAACACCACCGGCCAGGGCAGCCTCAGCGCCACCCTCGGCTTCGAAGGCGCCGAGGTGGGCCGCTGGGAGACGCGCCTCCGCAGTCGGCAGTACGGCCGCGGCGGTGCCCGCTTCCGGGTGGTCACCGAGCTCGTGCCGGCCGGGGACCGTGACCAGCACTGCGGTGCTCAGTCCATCGCCCTGGAGAGCTACCGGATCGGCACCAGCAAGGCCAACCTGTATGCCCGCAGCCTCCCGAACGTCGCCTGGAAGGGCGCGCACGCGGGCATGGACCTCGGTCGCGACCGCTGGCACACGTACGCCGTGGAGGTCACCCGGGACCGCATCTCGTGGTTCGTCGACGCGCACGTCGTCCAGACGGAGCGTCGACCGGAGATCTGGTCGGGGGTGCCGCTGGTCCCGCGGTTCACGATGGAGGCCAAGGACGGCAGGGCGATGAACGTCAGCCGGATGCAGATGGACTGGATCCGGCACTGGAGCCTCGAGGCTCCCAACGAGCTCCCCGTCGACGCCCCGCCCACCCGCCAGGGCACCTACGGGAAGGCCTGCTGAGCGCCGTCGCGGGCACGACTACGCTGACCCGCGTGAGCAGGAAGGCGCGTCCGACGGACATCGACGAGATCTGCGCCGCGCTGCCCGAGACCGAGCTGGGCACGTCGTGGGGCGACCGACCCACCTGGAAGGTCCCGCGCGGGCCGAAGGGCAAGGGATTCTGCCTGTACCGGATGCCGCACAAGACCGCCGTGGACCCCGAGACGGGGGAGATGTACGACGACCTGGTCGTCATCATCACCCCCGACGAGGCCGACAAGGCGGCGCTGGTCGAGGACGGGTCGAACCCGTTCTTCACCATCGACCACTTCCGCGGCTACAACGCCGTGCTCGTGCAGCAGTCGCGACTGGGGGAGATCACGCGCGACGAGCTGGCCGAGGTGATCACCGACGCCTGGGCCCACCGGGCCCCGAAGCGACTGGTCCGCGAGTTCTTCGATGGCTGAGCGCCGGCCGCCCCGGGGCGCCCGGATCGACCCGTCCCGGCTCGCCGCGCTCGAGGTGCTCAAGGCCGTCCGGGTCGACGACGCCTACGCCAACCTGGCCCTTCCGAAGGTCCTGGCCGAGCACGGACTGACCGGTCGTGACGCCGCCTTCACCACCGAGCTGGTCTCCGGCACCATCCGGCTCCAAGGGACGTACGACGCGATCATCGACGCCTGCCTGACCAAGCCACGCCTCGAGGCCAAGGTGCGCGACGTGCTCCGTCTCGGCGCCCACCAGCTGCTGTCGATGCGGGTGCCGGACCACGCGGCCATCAGCTCGTCGGTGGAGCTGGCCCGCGCCCGGATCGGGGTCGGCCCGGTGGGGCTCGTCAACGCCGTGCTGCGCAAGGTGGCGGCCCACGACCTCGACGGGTGGATCCGCCGAGTCGCGCCCGACCCCGGGACGGACCCCTTCGGCTATGCGTCCGTCGCGCACTCCCACCCCCGCTGGGTGGTCGAGGAGCTGGCCGACTCGCTGGCCTCCGCGGTCCAGCTGGAGGCCCTGCTCGCCGCCGACAACGCCCCACCGCGCGTCATGCTCGTCGCCCGGCCGGGGCTGGCGACCGTGGAGGAGCTGGTCGAGGCCGGCGGGACGGCCAGCACGATGTCGCCGTACGCCGTGGAGCTGCCCGGCGGCGACCCCGCCGCCGTCCCCGCCGTGGCGCAGGGCCGCGCCGGCGTGCAGGACGAGGGGTCGCAGCTCGTGGCCCTGGCGCTGGCCGACGCCGAGCTCGAGGGCAGGGACGAGCGGTGGCTCGACGTCTGCGCCGGGCCGGGAGGCAAGTCGGCCCTGCTCGCCGCCCTCGCCGCCCAGCGGGGCGCGATGGTGCTGGCCAACGAGCGACAGCACCACCGGGCGCGCCTGGTCGTCCGCGGCGCCGAGGCGGCCTCCGCGGGCCTCCTCGGCGTGGTCACCGGCGACGGCACCCGACCGCCCTGGCGCGACGCGACCTTCGACCGGGTGCTCGTCGACGCCCCGTGCTCGGGGCTGGGGGCGCTGCGCCGTCGGCCGGAGTCACGGTGGCGTCGCTCCCCGGCCGACCTCGACGCGCTGGTCCCGCTCCAGCGCGCCCTGCTCGACCATGCCCTGGACGCGGTGCGACCCGGGGGCGTGGTGGTCTACGCGACCTGCTCGCCCGTCCTGGCGGAGACCACCGAGGTGGTCGACGCGGTGGTCGGGGCCCGGAGCGACGCGTCCGTCGTCACGACCCGGCAGCTGTGGCCGCACCGCGACGGCACCGACGCGATGTTCATCGCCACGTTGCGCCGCGGTTGACGCCGGACCCCCAAAAGGAGGGATGGGGAGTGGTTGCCTGTTCCCACGTGACCATCGGTCATGGATGATGGGGCCCGTCGGCCGCCTGGTCGACGGGGGACGGAAAGAGCGCGCAGTGCGACGGAGTGCAGGAGCAGTGGCCCTGGCCACGCTCGCGAGCCTGCTGGTGGGTCACGCCCCGGCAGCGAGTGCCGACGGCTCGACCGTCCGCAGCGGACCCGGCAGTGCCGCCGACGGCATGTTCCTCACCTACGTCGGGTGCGACTCGTTCTTCGGTGCCGCCTCGGCGCCCGGCACCCGTGTCAACCTCGGGCCCGGCGCCGCGCCCATGGGTCGCCGCAGCTTCGGCCTGGTCCCGACCCGGGCCGGCACTGCCTCCGGCCCCTACGTCCCCTTCCTCTCGCTGGCGGGCGCGGACGCCTCCGTGGCCGTGACCGCGACCGCGGGCACCAGCGGCGCGTCGTACATCTGGATCTCGGCGCCGGACGCCCCGGCCGGCCACGCCTGGCTGGGTCGCGCCTCGGTGAGCGTCCCCGGCGGCGGCTGGCACACGGTCGCCACCGACACGCTCCGCTACGACTGGCAGCTCGTCGACCTCGCGACCGGCGCATCGACCCAGGGCGCCGCAGCCACGCCGGCCGAGTTCGTGGACGCGCACGGTGACGGCACCGGCTACGTCGTGACCGGCTTCGGGTGCGACGGCCACGCCTTCAACATCGACGCCGTGCGCGGCGCCGGCCAGAGCTGGGACTTCGAGGGCATCACCCTCGACACGGCGATCACCGCCTCCGCCCCGCAGGTCCCCGCCGGCCAGGACGTCGTCGTCAGTGGCCACGTCACCGACGCGGTCGGCCGGGTCACCGGCGACCCGGTGGTCCTCCAGGCCCGCACCCCCGGGCAGGGGGACTGGCGCACCGTCTCCGACCTCACCGTGGTCGGTCCCGACGGCTGGTCGCGCCGGACCGTGACGGTCACCGAGGACACCGAGTACCGCTGGTTGCGGCCCGAGGGGGAGTACGCCGATGCCGGCGCCAGCGCGTCGGTGGTCGTCCACGCCACCCCTGCTCCCACCGCCACCCCGGAGCCGTCGGCACCCGCACCGTCCTCGTCCGGGCCGTCCTCGCCCGCACCGGCCGGTCCCGGTCGCTAGGCCGGGCCGCGTGGCCCCGACCGGCACGAGCGCCAGCATCGAGATCGACGTGGGTCCCCACGTCGTGCGCGTCAGCAACCCCGACCGCGTCTACTTCCCTCCCACTGGATCGGCACCGTCCGGGGCCACGAAGCGGGACCTGGTCGACTACTACCTCGCCGTGGGGCCGGGGATCGTCAACGCGCTGCGTGAGCGCCCGTGCATGCTGCACCGCTTCCCCAAGGGGCTCGCCGGCGACAAGGTGCACCAGAAGCGGCTACCGGCCGGGGCGCCGCCGTGGGTCGAGACGGTGCGGCTGCACTTCCCGCGCTGGAACCGCACGGCCGACGAGCTGTGCGTCACCGAGCTGGCGAGCGTCATCTGGGCGGTGCAGATGTCCACCGTCGAGTTCCACCCGTGGAACAGCCGCCGSGSCGACACSGAGMRSCCCGACGAGTGGCGCATCGACCTCGACCCCGGTCCGGAGTGCGAGTGGGAGACGGTGCAGCGCGTCGCCGGGATCACCCACGAGGTGCTCGACGAGCTCGGTGCGGTCGGCTTCCCCAAGACCAGCGGCGGCTCCGGGATGCACGTCTACGTCCGGATCCCGCCCGACCACGGCTTCGGCGACGTACGCCGCGCGGCCCTGGCCTTCGCCCGCGAGGTGGAGCGCCGCTCGTCCGGTGAGGTGACCACGGCGTGGTGGCGCAAGGACCGCGAGCCCGACCAGCTGTTCGTCGACTACAACCAGAACGCCCGCGACCACACGATCGCGGCGGCGTACTCGGTGCGCGGCGTGCCGACGGCGCGGGTCTCGGCGCCGGTGCGCTGGGACGAGGTCGACGCCTGCGAGCCCGAGGACTTCACGATCTTCACCATGCCGGAGCGCTTCGCCTCGTTTGGCGACCTGCACGGCGACATCGACGACCACGTCTTCGACATCGCGCCGCTGCTGGAGTGGGCCGACCGCGACGAGGCGCGCGGCGCCGAGCCGCCGGTCGATCCCGAGGACTGAGCCGGGCCTAGACTCACCGCCCGTGGGTATCCAGATCACGCCGAGCATCCTCAACGCCGACTTCTCCCGCCTGGGCGAGGAGGTGGGTCGCATCGCCAGCGCCGACTGGGTGCACGTCGACGTGATGGACAACCACTTCGTGCCCAACCTGACGTTCGGTCCCACCATGGTCGAGGCGCTCAGCCGGGCCACGGACATCCCGCTCGATGCGCACCTGATGATCGAGGACTGCGACACCCACGCCCCGGCGTACGTCGAGGCAGGTGCCTCGAGCGTCACGTTCCACGTCGAGGCGACGAAGGCTCCGATCCGGCTCGCCCGCGAGATCCGGGCCAAGGGCGCCCGCGCCAGCATGGCCCTGCGGCCGGCGACGCCGATCGAGCCGTACGAGGCGCTGCTGCCGGAGCTGGACATGCTCCTGGTGATGACCGTCGAGCCCGGCTTCGGGGGCCAGAAGTTCCTCGACCTGTGCCTGCCCAAGATCCGCACCGCCCGGGCCATGATGCGCAAGCACGGCGTCGAGACCTGGCTCCAGGTCGACGGGGGAGTGTCGCTGGAGACCATCGAGCGCTGCGCCGAGGCCGGCGCCGACGTCTTCGTCGCGGGCTCGGCCGTCTACTCCGCCGACGACCCCGACGCGATGGTCCGCGAGCTCAAGGCGTCGGCCGAGGCTGCCGCGTCCTGAGCACGACGGTCCGGGGGCGTCAACGCGCCCGGACCTCCCGGAAGGTCCTCGCGTCGTCGGTCGACACGTAGAGCCGGCTGTCCCACGTCCTGACCCACGAGACGTCCTGCCGTGCTTCGAGGGCGACGAGCGGGGAC
>NZ_JBFUKA010000119.1:0-9863 GCF_056401085.1 Nocardioides sp. P4_G4 | reverse complement strand
GTCGGAGGTGCGCCGCGCCGCCCGGCGCTCGAGGTACTCGTCGACACCGCGGGGCAGCATCGAGATCTTTCCGTCGCCCAGCAGCGCCCAGACCGAGTCGGTGACCCGCTCGAGGAAGTACCGGTCGTGCGAGACGACGACCAGG
This sequence comes from Nocardioides sp. P4_G4, assembly GCF_056401085.1. Taxonomy (NCBI): domain Bacteria; kingdom Bacillati; phylum Actinomycetota; class Actinomycetes; order Propionibacteriales; family Nocardioidaceae; genus Nocardioides; species Nocardioides sp. P4_G4. The sequence continues at coordinate 9,718 of NZ_JBFUKA010000119.1, read as the reverse complement.
GTGCCCGGCCAGCCGTCGAGGAAGTCCTCGAGCACGTTGAGGGTCTCGATGTCGAGGTCGTTGGTCGGCTCGTCGAGGAGCAGCACGTTGGGCTCGGTGAGCAGCAGCTTGAGCAGCTGGAAGCGCCGGCGCTCGCCGCCGGACAGGTCGCCCAGCCGGGCCGTCAGCCGGTCGCCGGTGAAGCCGAAGCGCTCCAGCAGCGAGGTGGCCGTCAGCTCCTGCCCGTCGGCGGTCCTGGTGACCCGGCGGATCGACTCCACGGTCGGCAGCACACGTCCCGCGGGATCGATGTCGTCCAGCGCCTGGGTGAGGTGCTTCATCGACACCGTGCGACCGTGCTTCACCGTGCCGACGCGGGGCGCGAGGTCCCCGGACAGCAGTGACAGCACCGAGGTCTTTCCGGCGCCGTTGACCCCCACGATCCCCACCCGGTCCCCGGGGCCGAGCCGCCAGGTGGCGTGGTCGAGCAGCTGGCGCTCGCCGCGGAAGAGGTCCACGTCCTCGATGTCGAGGACGTCCTTGCCGAGGCGCTGCGCGGCGAAGCGCTGCAGCTCCATCCGGTCGCGCGGCGGCGGGATGTCCTCGATGAGCTGGTTGGCGGCGTCGATGCGGAACTTCGGCTTGGCGGTGCGGGCCGGGGCGCCGCGGCGCAGCCAGGCGAGCTCCTTCTTGACCAGCTGCTGGCGACGCTGCTCGGAGGCGCCCGCCTGTCGCTGGCGCTCCGCCTTGGCCAGCACGAACGACGCGTAGCCGCCCTCGTAGCTGTCCACGGCCCCGTCGTGGACCTCCCACGTCGTCTGGCACACCTCGTCGAGGAACCAGCGGTCGTGGGTGACGACGATGAGGGCGCTGCTGCGGCCCACGAGGTGCTCCGCGAGCCAGGCCACCGCCTCGACGTCGAGGTGGTTGGTGGGCTCGTCGAGCACGATCAGGTCGTGGCGGCCGAGCAGCAGTGCGGCCAGGGCGCAGCGACGGCGCTCGCCACCGGACAGGCCGAGGACGGGGCGGTCCAGCGAGATCCCGGCCAGCAGCTCCTCGACGACGCCGCGCATCATCACGTCGGCCGCCCACTCGTGGTCGGAGAGCCCGCCGAGCACGGCCTCGCGGACCGAGTGGGTGTCGACGAGCTCGTCGCCCTGGTGCAGGTAGCCGATCTCGACGCCGCGGGTCATCGACACCCGGCCCGAGTCGGGCTCCTCGAGGCCGGTCATCACCTCGAGCAGGGTGGTCTTGCCGTCGCCGTTGCGACCGACGATGCCGATCCGCTCCCCCGCCGAGACGCCGAGGGAGACCTCGTCGAGCAGCGGGCGCACGCCGTAGGACTTGGAGACCCGCTCCAGGTTGATCAGGTTGGCTGCGACGCTCATCCGGTCCTCACGCTCATCTGGCTCTCACATCCATCGACGTCCACGCTCATCCGATCTCGACGACCTGGGCACCGGGGACCGGCCCGGCCGCCACGAGCACCACGGCATGGCCCGACGCCCGCAGCGCCCCGGCCAGGGCGTGGGCGGCGGTGGGCGACTCGGCCAGGAACAGGCACGTCGGGCCGGACCCGGAGACGAGCCCACGCACGGCGCCCTCGGACTCGCCCAGGTCGAGGAGGTCGCCCAGGTCGGGACGCAGGTCGAGCGCCGGTTCCTGCAGGTCGTTGCGCAGCGCGGCGCCGAGCCGGTGCGGGTCGGCGGTCGCCAGGGCCGCGAGCAGCGCGTCCGCGGACGCCGGCTCGGCGTCCGCGCCGGGGAACATCTCGTCGAAGCGTCGGTACACGGCCGGGGTGGACAGCCCGCCGAGCCCCGACGGCACGACGACCCACCACCACGGGCCGCTGTCGGGCACGGACGTCACGAGCTCGCCACGGCCGGTGCCGAGCGCGGTGCCGCCGATCAGGGCGAAGGGCACGTCGCTGCCCAGCTCGGCGGCCATCGCGAGCAGCTCGTCGTCGGGCGTGCGGGCGTCCCACAACCGGTCGAGGGCGAGCAGGGCCGCGGCGGCGTCGGCGGAGCCGCCGGCCATCCCCCCGGCCACCGGGATCTCCTTGTGGACCAGGAAGTCCACGACCGGCTCGCGGCCGGCCCTTGCGGCCATCAGCTCCGTCGCGCGGGCGACGATGTTGTCCTGGCCGACCGGGACGTCGGCCACGTCGACGTGCTCGGCCCCGTGGGTCACCACGCGGAACGTGTCGCCCTCGGTGGCCACGAGCTCGTCGTGCAGCCCGATCGCCTGGTAGACGGTCTCGAGCGGGTGGAAGCCGTCCTCGCGGGCGGCACCGACACCGAGGTGGAGGTTGATCTTGGCGGAGGCACGGACGTCGACACTCGGCGGGAGGCGGCGTTCGGGGGTCACCACCCGCGGCCGTCCGTGTCGCGCCGACTCTCGTCCCAGGGCATGCCCTCGGCGATCCGGGCGAACTCCTGGACGCCGATGACCTCGCCGCGCGTGGTGGGGTCGACGCCGGCGTGGACCAGGGCCGCCTCGGCGGCCTCGCCGGACCCGGCCAACGGGCGCAGCGCGGCGCGGAGCTGCTTGCGCCGCTGGGCGAAGGCCGCATCGACGACGGCGAAGACCTGCTGGCGCGACGCGGTGGTCTGCGGGGGCTCACGGCGGGTCCAGGCGACCAGGCCGGAGTCCACGTTGGGGGCGGGCCAGAAGACGTTGCGCCCGATGGTGCCGGCGCGGCGTACGTCGGCGAACCAGGCGGCCTTCACGCTCGGCACGCCGTAGGTCTTGGATCCGGGCGGGGCGGCGAGCCGGTCGGCGACCTCCGCCTGCACCATCACGAGGCCGCGCTCCAGCGAGGGCAGCAGGGTGAGCATGTGCAGCAGCACCGGGACCGAGACGTTGTAGGGCAGGTTGGCGACGAGCGCGGTCGGCGCGGGACCGGGCACGGACTCGACACGCATCGCATCGCCCAGCACCACCTCGAAGCGGTCGGCCCGGTCGGGGGCGTGCGTGGCGATGGTCTCGGGGAGCAGCCCGGCCAGCGCCTCGTCGAGCTCGATGGCCACGACGCGGCCGGCGACCTCGAGCAGCGCCAGGGTCAGGGACCCCAGGCCGGGACCGATCTCGACCACCACGTCGTCCGGGCCGACGCGCGACTCGCGCACGATCCGGCGCACGGTGTTGGGGTCGATGACGAAGTTCTGGCCGCGCTGCTTGGTGGGCCTCAGGTCGAGGCGGGCGGCCAGCTGACGCACCTCCGCCGACCCGAGAAGACTCGGACCGGCGGAGGGGGTTGTCATGCGTCTCAGGCTAGTGCCCGGGGGGTGCCGTCAGCGGGGCAGGCCCAGCTTGGCGGCGCAGGCCGGCCAGGCGCCGTACCCGCCCGAGGCGTCACGCACCTTGGTCGCGATGGCGATCTGGGTCTCGCGGGAGGCGTTGCTCGGGAGGCCGGAGCCGCCGTACGACTGCCAGGTGCCGATGTTGAACTGGAGGCCGCCGTAGTAGCCGTTGCCGGTGTTGATGGCCCAGTTGCCGCCCGACTCGCACTGCGCGAGGGAGTCCCACACGGTGCCGCCGGAGGCGAAGTTGGGCTCGCTGGGAGCCTCCTTGGTGCCCACCTTGACGATGGCGTCGACCGGGGCGCGCGTGACGTCGGAGGAGAGCACCTTCCGGGCCACGAGCTCGTCGTTGCGGAAGCGGAGCTCGTAGGTGACGTTGCGCAGACCTTCGCGGCCGGCGCGGACGGTCTCCTGCTCGCCCTTCAGCATGGAGTCGTCCTCACGGGTGATGGTGTCGAACCCGATGGACTGGCCCTTCTCGCTGCGGCTCACGACCCGGATGTCGGTCACGACGACCTTGTCGCCGTCGGAGATCTCCTTGTCGAGGGCCGGGGTGACCTTGTCGCGCTTGCTGACCTCGACGTTCATCCGGTCGAGGACGTCCTCGACCGTGAGGGCCGTGATCTTCTTGCGCTTGAGCTGGGAGTCGCCGACCTTGATCTTGAGCACCTTGGGCGTGACCACATCGAGGGTCATGCCGGTGCGACCGAGGGGCGCGCTGCGGCTGGTGGACAGGTCGGCGCCCTCGAAGCGACGGCCGATCTCACCCAGGGCGCTGGCGACGGTGGTGGAGTTGACCCAGTAGGTCCGCTCCTCGCCGTCGACGCTGAGGGAGAGGGTGCGGCCGAACTGCACCGAGATGCGGGTTCCGTCCTCGACGGGCTCGTCGACGGCAGGGGCGACGAGGTCCTTGTCGGTGACCTGGACGCCCTCGGCGGCCAGGACGTCACCGACGGTGCCGCCCATGGAGCTGATGGTCTGGGCCTTCCCGTCGAGGRACAGCGTCACCGACTTGTTGAGGGCCGCGTAGCCGACGGTCGTCCCACCGACTGCGGCGAGGATGACGGCGACGAGGGTGACCAGGAGGGCCTTGGACTTGCTGAGGTGGGCGATGCGTGAGCGCACGATGCTCCGAACGTCGAGCTTCCCGGGCCTCGGGCGTCAGCGCACCCGCGTGCAGCCGTGGTCATCTCGGGAACGATCACGTGTGCGAGCGGGGGGTCTCGCGAAGGGGGTCGAAACCCTCTCCGGGCGCTGGCGGATCTTCCCGATCCCGGCCAACAGTCACAAGACGATAACGGTGACGGGACCCYTGTCAAACTCCTCGGAGCCCGTGTCCGTCCCCGTGTGACGGGCGTCTCCGACGGCACGCGGGGGTCCTGAGCGTGGATCTTGCCCCTCCGGTCACACGCGTCCCAGCCGTCGCGCGACACATTTCACCAAGATCCGCCGAACGCTCTCTCGGTGTTGGTGTCGATCGCGTGGCACAGGACCTCGAGGTCGTCGCCGCGCACCTCGGCCATCGCCCGGACCGTCAGCGGCACCAGGTAGGAAGCGTTGGGACGACCGCGGTACGGCGTCGGCGTGAGGTAGGGCGCGTCCGTCTCGACGAGCAGGCGGTCCAGCGGGGTCACGGCCAGGGCGTTGCGCAGCGGCGCGGCGTTCTTGAAGGTGACGGTGCCGGCGAAGCTCAGGTGCGCCCCGCGGTCCAGGCACCGGCGGGCGAACGCGTCGTCGCCGGAGAAGCAGTGCATGACCCACCGATCGGGAGCCCCCTCCTCGCCGATGACGCGCAGCACGTCGTCGTGGGCGTCGCGGTCGTGGATGACGAGGGTCTTGTCCAGCCGCTTGGCCAGGTCGATGTGGCGCCGGAAGCTCTCCTCCTGCGCGGCCCGCCCCTCCTCGGCGGTTCTGAAGTGGTCCAGGCCCGTCTCGCCGACGGCCCGCACCTTGTCGTGCGCTCCGGCCAGCCGCTCGATCTCCGCCATCGCCTCGTCGAGGTCGTCGACCCGGGGCGCCTCGTTGGGGTGCAGCGCGACCCCGGCGACCAGCTCGGGGTGCCGCGCGGCCGCCTCGACCGCCCAGCGCGCGCCCGGCAGGTCGCAGCCGATCTGCACGATGCGCGCGACGTTCACGTCCTTCGCGCGCTGGATGGCAGCGGACGTCTCGACCCAGTCGCCGTCGGCGATGTCGAGGTGGCAGTGGTTGTCGACCACCGGGAGGGGCAGCGGCTCGGGCGCCGGCGGCCGCTCGCGGTCGCGGCGGGACCCCGACGTCTCCTCGGTGGCGGACCGGCTGCGGGTCGGTCGGTCGGTCGGCTGCTCGGGCATGGTCCGAGGCTAGCGAGCACTCAGGAGAGGTGGACCGCGGCGTAGACCTCGCGCTTGGGCAGCCCCGCCCGGCGCGCGACGTCGGCGATCGCCTCCTTGCGCGTGGCTCCGGCGGCCTCCTCGTCGGCGACCGCCGCGCGCAGGTCGTCGGGGTCGTGACCGACCTCGGCCGCGGGGGCCGCGCCCTCCACCACGATGGTGACCTCACCGCGTACGCCGTCCGCGGCCCAGGAGACGAGGTCGGCCAGCGGCCCGCGGCGTACCTCCTCGTGGGTCTTGGTCAGCTCGCGGCACACCGCGGCCGGTCGGTCGCCGCCGAGGGCCTCGGCCATGGCGGCCAGGGCCGCCTCGGTGCGGTGCGGCGCCTCGAAGAACACCATCGTGCGCTCCTCACGCGCCAGGTCGGCCAGCCGACGCGAGCGCTCCCCCGCCTTGCGTGGCAGGAACCCCTCGAAGCAGAACCGGTCGACCGGCAGCCCGCTCACCGCCAGCGCGGTCAGCACGGCGCTCGGCCCCGGGACCGCGGTGACCCGCACGTCGTGCTCGACGGCGGCCGCGACCAGCCGGTAGCCCGGGTCACTGACGCTGGGCATCCCCGCATCGGTCACCAGCACCACCCGCTCGCCGGCGAGGAGGGCCTCGAGGAGCAGTGGCGTGCGGGCCGACTCGTTGCCCTCGAAGTAGGACACGACCCGGCCACCGAGGGTGATGCCGAGGTCGCTGGTGAGCCGCTTGAGGCGGCGGGTGTCCTCCGCGGCCACCACGTCGGCGCCGGTGAGCTCCTGCGCCAGTCGCGGCGGGGCGTCGGCGTACTGCCCGATGGGGGTCGCGGCCAGGACGAGCACACCGGCAGCAGTCATGGGGCGAGGGTATCGGTGGGCCGTCCCGGTGGGGCAGGCGAACTAGAGTGCCCGCGTGACCGCCCCGCCCACCGTCAGCCTGTCGCGGACGGCCGCCGGCAGCGAGGTGCCGCCCGCCACCGAGCGGGCCCGGCCCCGCTGGCGCGGTGAGGACCCGGTCGTCGGGTGGACCGGGGCGCTGCTGGTCGCCGCGCTCGCGTTCTTCCTGCGGTGGTGGCGCCTCGGCACGCCGCACCAGTTCTCCTTCGACGAGACGTACTACGCCAAGGACGCGTGGTCGATGCTCGGCAACGGCTACGTCCGCGAGTACGTCGAGGACGCCGACAAGTCGATCCTCAACGGCCACCTCGGCGGGCTGTGGGAGTCCGGCCCGTCGATGATCGTCCACCCCGAGGTGGGCAAGTGGCTGATCGCGATCGGCGAGAAGGCCTTCGGGATGGACCCCTTCGGCTGGCGGATCGCCGCCGCCGTGGTGGGCTCGCTGATGGTGCTCGTGATGTGCCGCTTCGTGCGCCGCGTGACCGGCTCCACCGTGCTGGGCCTGGTGGGCGGGCTCCTGCTGTCGCTGGACGGACTGCACCTCGTGCTGTCCCGGCTGGCTCTGCTCGACATCTTCCTCGCCTTCTTCATCCTCTGCGGGGTCCACTGTGTCGTCGCGGACCGACAGTGGTTCCGTGAGCGCCTGGCGCGGGGGGCGACCCGACGGCTCCTCCGGCCCTGGCTGCTGGCCGGCGGGGTCGCCTTCGGACTGGCGGTCGGCACCAAGTGGACGGCGCTGTTCCCCCTTGCGGCGTTCGGCGTCATGACCGTCGCCTGGAGCTGGGGGGCGCGCCGCTCCTTCGGCCACCGCCGGGCCCTGCTGCGGGCCGTGCTCCTCGACGGGGTGCCCGCCTTCCTGCACCTCGTGCTGGTCGCCCTGGTGGTCTACGTCGCGACCTGGACGGGATGGCTGATCCACGCCGGGGAGTACGAGAAGGCGCTCAGCAACACGCAGTACACGACGTACGACGGTGGCACGCAGTGGCCGACGGCCACCGAGCCGGACGCGGACGGCCTCGGCGAGGTCGTCCAGTCGCTGCGGTCGCTCTGGTACTACCACCACGACGTCTACACGTTCCACGCCCACTTCCTCAACGACAGCGAGCACGTCTACGCCTCCAAGCCCGCGGGCTGGCTCCTCATGAGCCGACCCGTCGGCGTGGACGCGCAGCTCGACATCCAGCCCGGCTCGCAGGGCTGCGACGCTCCCAAGGGCTCCGACTGCCTGCGCCAGGTGCTGCTGCTCGGCAACCCGCTGATCTGGTGGGGCGGCGCGCTGGCGCTGCTGCTGGCGATGGTGCGCTGGGTCGGCGCGCGCGACTGGCGGTTCGGCGTCGCCGTCGTCGGCACCGGGTCGACGTGGCTGCCGTGGCTGATGTACGACGACCGGCCGATCTTCATCTTCTACGCCATCGCCTGCCTGCCCTTCGTCGTGCTGGCGCTCTCCCTGGCGCTCGGCACGCTGGTGGGGACCTCCGACGAGCCCAGCCCCCGCCGCACGGCGGGCGTCGTCGTCGCCGGGTCGTACGTCGTCCTGGTGCTGCTCACCTTCGCGTGGTTCTGGCCGATCTGGACCGACCAGCTCATCACGCACTCGGAGTGGCTCGACCGGGTGTGGTTCACCCGCTGGATCTGACCGGCGCTTGCCTTGCTCGCTGGTCCGGCCCGGTCACCCGCAACTGGCGGCGTACGACAGCTCGGCAGGCGATCCCGATGTCGCCCGCCGCCAGTTGACGCCGGAGTGGCGGTCGAGTGGCGGCCAGGCAACGGCCTCCCAGCGCACCGGCGAAACCCGGTCAGGCAACCGCAACTGGCGGCGTACGACACTCCGACGGCCGAGGATCCTGTCGCCCGCCGCCAGTTGACGCCGGCGTGGCGGAGTACGACGCCCGCAGAGCCCACCGAGACCGGCCGAAATGACGAACGGCCCGCCGGACAGGCGGGCCGTTCGTGCTGGTGGAGGTGAGGGGACTCGAACCCCTGGCCTTCTCGATGCGAACGAGACGCGCTACCAGCTGCGCCACACCCCCAGACGAGACGAAAAGATACACCGGCGACGGAGACGCGCCCAATCAGGCCCCTCAGCGCAGCAGGATGGACTCGATCTCCTCGAGCGCCTGCCGGGCGTAGCCGCGCCACATCCGCGCGAACAGCGGCATCGCCGGGCGTCCCGCCCTGGTCGGGGACACGTCCCACGCCCACGTGATGCGCGTGCCGGTGCCGGCCGGCTCGAAGGACCAGCGCCCCTCGACGCGCGTCACCAGCGGCTTCATCGGCCCGTGGACGTCCCCGATCACGTAGCCGAAGGACTGCGGGCGCTCGACCGAGGTCAGCGTCTCGCGCATGCTGCCGCCGTCGGCGAGCACGATCGTGCGGGTCTGGCCGACCTCGCCCCACGTCCCCGCCTGGTCGCGCACCTCGCGGATCGGCGGGATGGCGAGCCTGCGGCGAGCGAAGATCTCGGGCAGCGGGTGCGGGAGCACCCGGTCGAACGCCTCGGCGACCGGGACCGGCACGGCCCGGGTCTGCGACAGGTGCAGGGTCATGCCGTCAGCGTACGACGGGAAGTGCGGTGCGGTGCCGGCTCAGGAACCGGTGGCGCGCCGCTCGCGGGCGGTGCGCTCGGCCTTGGCGGACGCCTCGCGCTCCTCGGCCTCGCGGGCCAGCGCGGAGTCGCTCTCGCTCCGGCCCGAGGACCACACGCCGGTGGACTCCAGGTCGATCGTCTGGACCGTACGCCGCGTGGCCGCGGGCTTGGAGACGTAGGTCGGCAGGGTCGTGGGCACCATGTCCCAGGAGCCGGGGGCCCGCAGCACGGGGGCCGCGACGGCCACCTCGGGCGAGGCGGCCGGTGCCTGGGAGGCGGCCACCGTCTCCACGACGACATCCATCACCACCTCCGCGGGGCCGACCTCCGGGGAAGAGGGCTCGGACACGGTGGCGGCGGTGCGGGGCAGGACGGACTCCGAGGGTGCGGGAGCACGCCGCGCGGCGGCCCGCTCCCCCTTGACCATGAGGCGGCAGGCGACCAGCCAGGCGGCGAGCAGCATCACCGGGGCGACGACCCACGACCAGGCGACGACCCGACCGAGTGCGAGGCCGAGCACGAGCGCGTTGACGAGCAGGACCGCGCCGAGCACGCGGCGGCGCCGGCGCGCGGCCTGCTGGGCGGCGGCACGGCGCACGGCGAGCGGGGCGACCGAGGGGG
>NZ_JBFUKA010000118.1:0-10012 GCF_056401085.1 Nocardioides sp. P4_G4 | reverse complement strand
GCGTCGATCATGTCGCGGGCGTCCGAGCCCGGCTCCTCCATCGAGAACCACACGACCTGGCCCGAGCACCGCCGGCGCATCTCGCGCACCAGTGGGTCGTCGGCGTTGAGGACGGCGTGCCCGTCGCGGGGGACGGCCTCGACGATGACGGCCTTGACGTCGGCGAGCTGCTCGACGGTGTCGATGCCGCGCAGGCCGAGGTGGTCGGGTTGCACGTTGAGCACCACGGCCACGTCGTTGCGCTCGTAGCCGAGGCCCTCGCGCAGGATGCCGCCGCGGGCGACCTCGAAGACGGCCGTGTCGACGCGGGGGTTCTGGAGCACCATCCGGGCCGAGCGCGGTCCGCTGGCGTCGGCGCGGATGACGAGGCGCTCGTCGATGACCACCCCGTCCGTGGAGGTCATGCCGACCTTGCGGCCCATGCCCTTGAAGATGTGGCTGATCATCCGGCTGGTGGTGGTCTTCCCGTTGGTGCCGGTCACCGCGATGATCGGGATCCGCGACGTGGCGCCGGGCGGGAAGAGCATGTCGACGACCGGCTTGGCGATGAACTGCGGCTCGCCGATCGTCGGGTGCGTGTGCATCCGGAAGCCCGGAGCGGCGTTGACCTCGCAGATCGCGCCACCGGCCTCGCGGACCGGCTCGGTGATGTCGGGGCAGATGAAGTCGATGCCGGCGATGTCGAGCCCGACCATCCGGGCGGCCTCCTCGGCGATCTCGACGTTCTCCGGGTGGGCCTCGAAGGTGCGGTCGATGGAGATGCCGCCCGTGGACATGTTGCCGGTCAGCGCGAGCTTGACCATCTCCCCCTCGGCGGGCACGGACTCCAGGGAGTGGCCCTGGCCGGCCAGCACCTCGAGCGCGGCGTCGTCCACCTTGATGCGGGTGAGGACCTTCTCGTGGCCGACCCCGCGACGGGGGTCGGCGTTGGTGAGGTCGACGAGCTGCTCGACGGTGGAGGTGCCGTCCCCGGTCACGGAGGCGGGCACCCGCTCGGCGATGGCCACCATCCGGCCGTCGATGATCAGGCAGCGGTAGTCCTTGCCGGTCACGAACGACTCCACGATCACGGTGCCGCGGCGCGACTGCTCGCGGGCGATCTCGTAGGCGCCGCGGACGTCCTCCTCCGACTGCAGGTCCAGGCAGACACCGCGACCGTGGTTGCCGTCCAGGGGCTTGACCACGACGGGATAACCGATCCGGCGGGCCGCGGAGACCGCGGCGTCGGCGGAGCGGACGGACTCCTGCTTGGGCACCGGCAGCCCGGCCGCACCGAGGAGCTTGGTGGTGAGGTCCTTGTCGGAGGCGATGTCGACCGCGATCGAGCTGGTCTCGCTGGTCATCGTCGCCCGGATGCGCTTGGCATGGACGCCCTGGCCGAGCTGGACGAGGGAGTACTGGTTGAGCCGGATCCACGGGATGTCCCGCGAGACGGCCTCGTCGACGATGGCCTGCGTCGAGGGGCCGAAGGCCGTGCGCTCGGCACGGCGGATGAAGGAGTCCCGCTCGGTCTCCCAGTCGAAGTCCGGGTCGCCCTGCACCAGGTGGTTGACCAGGCGCACCGCGAGCTTGCCGGCCTCGAGGCCGACCTGCTCGTCGACGTACCCGTAGATGATGTTGTAGCGGCCCTTGTGCCCCTTGACCGAGCGGGTCTTGCCGCGCCGGATGTCGTGTCCCACGACCTGCTGCAGCGACAGGGCGACGTGCTCGGCGACGTGGCCCAGCCAGGTGCCCTCCTGCAGCCGCTCGAGGAAGCCGCCGCGACGCCCGCGGGAGCAGGAGTGCTCACGCAGCCCCGGCAGCATGGACACGAGCTCGTCGGTGAACCCGGGGAGCGTGTTGGTCGGGAACTCCTCCAGCGAGCCGAGGTCGACGACCAGGTGCACGGACTTGTCGTAGGACCAGACGTTGGCCCCGCGATAGACGCGGGTCTCGAGGATCGTCAGGTCGGGCGTGGGGCGCTCGCTCATGCGGGGTCTCCGTCCTGGGCAGGGGTGGGCGTGGAGGTGGTGAGGGGGGCGGTGGAAGGAGCGGTCGTCTCGGTCACCTTGCGTGCGCGGGCGAGCCGGCGGCGCAGGTTGGTGGGGGAGACGTCACCGGCGGCGATGTCGCGGGCCAGCTTGCGCAGGTCACGACCGGCCTCGGCGATCTCCTCCGCCTCGCTCTCGTCGATGACCGGCTCGAGGGGGACCAGGGCGCGTGCCGTCAGGTCGTACGACGCTCCGGCCGGCAGCACGTGGAGCGTGAGCCCGCTGGCGAGCAGCGGCGCCGACTGCCGGGCCTCGTGGGCGTTGGACACCATCCTGGCCGGGTCGAGGATCGTCACGGCCCCCTTGCCGGCCACCCGGAGCACCTCGTGGCCGTCGACGACCTCCACGATCGCGGCGGTGTCCTCGTCGACACCGATCCCCAGCAGCTGGGGGCTCTGCGCGACGATCATCAGCAGCCGGCCGTAGCGGTTGCGCTGGTCGAAGTGCTGGTCGATCACCGTCGAGCCGACCAGGCCCAGGCCGGCGGCGACCTGCGTCATCCGCTGCTTGGGCGTCGCGCCCCCGGACCCGAAGGCCACCATGTGCGACGACTGGATGCTCGCGCCCGCCGACGTGCCGGCGACCACCGCGCCCCGCTCGTGGGCCGCGACGATCGCGTCGCCGAAGGGGGTGCCGCAGACGACAGCCGACAGCTTGAGCTGGTTGCCACCGGTCATGAAGATGCCGGTGGCGTCGTCGATGGCGGCGACCAGGTCGGGGTCGTGGGCGGCCTCGCGGCTCTCCGGGCGGGCGGCACGCACCTGCCCGGCGCCCAGCTTGGTGAAGAGGGCGTCGTAGACCTCGACGATCTCGGGGCCGAGGGACGATGCGGTGGGGATGACGACGATGCGGGCGTCGTGGCCACCACTGGCGACGACGAACTCCTTCAGGATGGTGCGCTTGCGGAGCTTGTCCTCGGCACCGCCGATGATCATGAGGGGTCCAGAGGGCATGGGGTGCAGAGTAACGGTGCCCCGACCCCGGGATTCCCGGCGGTGGAGCCCGCGGCACGCACACCGCGTCCGGCGAACGCCCACCCCTGCGGGCTGAGTCATCCGGATGGGCCAGTGACAGGACGAACCCGGGGCTGGGACAGTGTGCCCGTGCAGGAGACGCAAGCCGCCCAGACGACGCCAGCCCGCAGGCTGGTGGTCATGCGGCACGCCAAGGCCGAGTCCTGGGGCGACTCCGACCAGGGCCGCGCCCTCGAGCCCCGCGGCCACGACGACGCGGCAGCCGCCGGGAGCTGGCTGGCCGCCCGGGGCTTCGTCCCCGACCACGCCCTGGTCTCGACCGCCGTCCGCACCCGTGAGACGTGGGACGCCGTCGCGGCCGCCGCCGGCTGGAGCATCGAGCCCGACTTCGACACCGGCCTGTACGCCGCCGGCCCCGAGGCCGCCCTCGACCTCATCCGCGACGTGCCGCCGCACGCCACCGACGTGATCGTCATCGGTCACAACCCCACGGTGGCCTACCTCGCGCAGCTCCTCGACGACGGCGGCGGCGACGCCGAGGCCGGCGCTGCGATGGCCGGTGGCTACCCAGCCGGCGCGCTCACGATCCTGGAGTACGCCGGCGCGTGGGTCGAGCTCGACATGGCCTCCGCGTCGGTGGTCGCCTTCCACGTCGGTCGCGCCGAGGTGAGCGGAGGCTGAGCGCCCCGGTGTCCCCGGCAGACCTCGTGGCGCGGTTGCGGGCCGCAGGATGCGTCTTCGCCGAGGACGAGGCCCGTCTGCTCGCCGGCACCGGCCTGTCCGGCGACGACCTGGAGGACCTGGTGGCGCGTCGCGTCGCCGGGGAGCCGCTGGAGACCGTGCTGGGCTGGGTCGAGTTCGCCGGCCGGCGCCTCGTCGTGGCACCGGGTGTCTTCGTGCCGCGCCGCCGCACCGAGCTGCTGGCCCGGGTCGCCGCGTCGTACGCCGACCGGTCGAGCACGCTGCTCGAGCTGTGCTGCGGCGTCGCGCCGATCGCCGCGGTGGTCCCGGCCTGCGAGGCTCACGCCAGCGACGTCGACCCGGTCGCCCTCGAGTGCGCCGCACGCAACGTCCCGCACGGCACCCTCCACCTCTCCGACCTGTACGACGCCCTCCCGGACGGCCTGCGCGGGTGCGTCGACGTGCTGGTGGCCAACGCGCCGTACGTGCCGACGGACCGCATCGCGCTGATGCCGCCCGAGGCCCGCGACCACGAGCCGGCCGTCGCGCTGGACGGCGGCGTCGACGGGGTCGACCTGCACCGCCGGATCGCGGCAGGCGCGACTGCGTGGCTGGCGCCCGGGGGAGTGCTGCTCGTCGAGACCAGCCCGGGCCAGGCGCCCCTCACGACCGCGGCCATGGAGGCCGCCGGCCTGGCAACCCACGTCGAGCGCGACGACGAGGTCGGCGGCTGCGTCGCCGTGGGCAGGGCCGTCGGCGTCAGATCGGGGGAGCGGGGGTGACGATGCCGTCGGCGGCGTCGGCCGCCTCGATCTCCTCGCGGGAGATGCCGAGCAGGTAGAGGATCGTGTCGAGGTAGGGCACGTTGACCGAGGCGTCGGCCGCGTCGCGGACCACCGGCTTGGCGTTGTAGGCGATGCCGAGCCCGGCGGCGTTGAGCATGTCGAGATCGTTGGCCCCGTCGCCGATGGCGATGGTGGCGTCGACGGGCACCCCGATGTCGGCGGCGAACTCCCGCAGTGCGTTCGCCTTGCCGGGCCGGTCGACGACGTCGCCCACCACCCGCCCGGTGAGCCGCCCGTCGACGATCTCGAGCTCGTTGGCCCGCGAGTAGTGGATGCCGAGGTCGGCGGCGAGCCTGCTGGTGATGTGGGTGAAGCCGCCCGAGACGATCGCGAAGCGGTAGCCCAGCCGCCGCAGCACCCGCACCATGGTGCGGGCGCCGGGCGCGAGGTTGATGGACTCGTAGACCTCGTCGAGCGCCGACTCCGGCACGCCCTCGAGCAGCGCGACCCGCTCGCGCAGCGACTCCTCGAAGTCGATCTCACCGCGCATGGCCCGCTCGGTGACCGCGGCGACCTCCGCCTCGCAGCCCGCGTGGGCGGCGATCATCTCGATGACCTCGCCCTGGATGAGGGTGGAGTCGACGTCCATGACGATGAGCCGCATCGAGCGCCGCAGCAGGCTGGCCGGTTGTACGGCGATGTCGATGCCCTGGGCGGCGGCCTCGACGGCGAGCAGCGGGCGCAGCACCTCGGGCTCCACGCCCGAGATGGCCAGGTCGATGGCGGTGACGGGATAGCGGGCCATCCTCTCGATGCGGTCGATGTTGGCGCCGCAGTCCGCGATCCGGCCGGCGATGGCCGACATCGCCGCCGCCCGGAGCGGTGCGCCCAGCACGGTGACGTGCGAGCGTCCCGAACCGCGCTCCCGGTTGTCGCCGACGCCGCGGTCGACCTCGACCTGCATGCCCAGCGAGGACGCGGTCTCCTCGATGGCCTCGCGCAGCTTCTTCCAGTCCCGCGGCGCGGTGATGAGGACCCCGAGCACGAGCCGGCGGCGCAGCACGATCTGCTCGATGTCGACGACCTCGACGCCGGCGGCCGACAGGGTGGCGAACATGGCTGACGTGACGCCGGGCCGGTCCTTGCCGGTCAGGGTCACCAGGAGGGTCTTGGGGTGCTCGTCCACATCGGTCATCTCGCGCCCGAGGCTATCCCCGTCGGGCGGGGTGCTCAGGACTCCGGCCACACCTCGGGCGAGCAGGCCGCCACGACCGCTCGACGCGACGCCCGCTCGAGGGGGGCCAGGGCATCGCGCCGGCGTCCGATCTCGTACGACGACAGGGCACCGCCGTCGTCCTCCAGCGCGAGGTCGACGATCGCCCACCCCTGCAGCCCTCGGGCGGCGAGGTCCGTGCAGCGGGGCGGCACGCCGAGGGGGGCCTCGAGCGCGGGGCGGTGCCTGAGGTTCATCAGCCTGTCGGCCACCTCGGGCCGCCACCGGGCGACGTCGAGCTCCGCGAGCACGGTGGCGGTGTCGACGAGCGCGGCGCGCAGCGCCCGGTCCGCCTCGCCCACGTCGGGGAGCTGGCGCGGCGCCGACGGGCTGGCCTGCCACCGCACGACCTCGCCGACGACCGAGGGCACCAGCGCGAACGAGGCCAGCACCACGGCCTCGCCGGAGTCCACGGCCAGGTCGTTGAGGCCGCGAGGGCCGCCGAGCCCGAGCAGGTCGCCCTCGACGGGGAGCGCGAGGCCGGCCCGGTCGGCACCGGCACGGCGGGCCGCGACGAAGGCGTCGAGCAGCGTCGTACCGGAACCGTCGGTGACGTCCTCGAGGCCCTCGACCACGTGCCCGAGGTCGCCGTCGGTGACCGCGTCGAGGGCGTGGTCGGTGACCTCGTCGCCGCGCAGCCAGGCAGTCAGCCACCACGCGAGGCGGCCGGACAGGGGGAGTTCGAGTGACACGGCTGCTGAGGATACGTCGGGGTCGTCGGGAGTGCGGTCCCTGCTGGATAGGGTGACCCGCATGAGCGCCGTGATCGAGTGTGCAGGTCTCACGGTGCGCCGTGGTCGGGCGACGCTGCTCGACGACGTCGAYTGGACGGTCGAGGAGGACGAGCGCTGGGTCCTCATCGGTCCCAACGGCGCCGGCAAGACCACGCTCCTCCAGGTCGCCTCGGCGCAGATCCACCCGACCGAGGGCGTCGCCGGCATCCTCGGCGAGGTGCTCGGCACGGTCGACGTGTTCGACCTGCGGCCCCGCATCGGCCTGACCAGTGCCGCGCTCGCGGACCGCATCCCGCGCAGCGAGCTGGTGCAGGACGTCGTCGTCTCCGCGTCGTACGGCGTGCTGGGTCGCTGGCGCGAGGAGTACGACAGCCTCGACCACGAACGGGCCGCGAGCCTGCTGGGCGAGGTCGGCGCGACGCACCTGGTGGACCGCACCTTCGGCACCCTCAGCGAGGGCGAGCGCAAGCGCGTCCAGATCGCCCGTGCCCTGATGACCGACCCCGAGCTGCTGCTCCTGGACGAGCCTGCCGCCGGCCTCGACCTGGGCGGCCGCGAGGACCTCGTCTCCACCTTGAGCGTGCTCGCGCTCGACCCCGACTCGCCCGCGACGGTGCTGGTGTCGCACCACGTCGAGGAGATCCCGCCGGGGTTCACCCACGCGATGATGCTGCGTCAGGGCAAGGTCGTGGCGCAGGGTCCGCTCGAGCGGGTGGTCACCGAGGAGGCGCTGTCCGAGACCTTCCAGATGCCGCTCCGGCTGAGCGTGGAGGACGGTCGGTACGCCGCGCGGCGACGCACCCGGCGCAGCACCGTTTGAGGCTGCACCCGACCGGATAGGGTTTGGCCATGGACTGGCTGCTGCGACACCTCTGGGAGGCCTGGTTGGGCCTGGCCATCGTGCTCGGGGTGGCCGAGATGTTCAGCCTCGACCTCATCGTGGGCATGCTCGCCATCGGTGCCGTCGTAGGCATGGTCCTGGCGCTGGCCGACCTGCCCTTCGCCGTCCAGGTGCTCGGCGCGGCCGGTGCATCGGTCGCGATGTTGGCCCTGGTGCGTCCGTCCATGATGAAGAAGCTCGAGTCGGGGCCCGACCTCGAGCTCGGGCACGGCAAGCTCGTGGGCACCCAGGGGATCGTGACCGCCGAGATGAGCGGCCTGTCGACCGGGCGCATCAAGATCGGCGGAGAGGACTGGTCGGCGCGTCCCTACGACGACACCATGACCATCCCCGCGGGCGAGACCGTCGAGGTCCTCGCCATCAAGGGCGCGACGGCCTACGTGCACCCGGTCGCCCGCCTCGAGTACTGACCGCACCACGTCACCACTTCCGCACCATCACCATCCACGGGGGAGAACCACCACAATGCCCACAGCACTGCTGATCCTGTTCGTGCTGCTCGTCCTGTTCATCGTCGTGCTGATGGCCAAGACGGTCCGGATCGTGCCGCAGGCGCGCGCCGGGATCGTCGAGCGCTTCGGCAAGTACAAGGGCACGCTGCCGGCCGGACTCAACATCCTGGTCCCGTTCATCGACAGGTTGCGCTACCTCATCGACCTGCGTGAGCAGGTCGTGAGCTTCCCGCCGCAGCCGGTGATCACCGAGGACAACCTGGTGGTCTCCATCGACACCGTCATCTACTTCCAGGTCACCGACCCGGTCGCCGCGACCTACGAGATCGCCAACTACATCCAGGCGATCGAGCAGCTCACAATGACCACGCTGCGCAACATCGTCGGTGGCATGGACCTCGAGGAGACGCTCACCAGCCGCGACTCGATCAACTCGGGCCTGCGCGGCGTCCTCGACGAGGCGACCGGCAAGTGGGGCATCCGCGTCAACCGTGTCGAGCTCAAGGGCATCGACCCGCCGCCCTCCATCAAGGACTCGATGGAGAAGCAGATGCGCGCCGACCGCGAGAAGCGCGCCGTCATCCTCACCGCCGAGGGTCAGCGGCAGGCCGCGATCCTCACCGCCGAGGGCTCCAAGCAGTCGCAGATCCTCAACGCGCAGGGTGACCGCGAGTCGCAGATCCTGCGGGCCCAGGCCGACCGTGAGGCCTCGATCCTGCGTGCCCAGGGTGAGGGCCAGGCCATCCAGACGGTCTTCCAGGCCATCCACGACGGTCAGCCCGACCAGTCGCTGCTGGCCTACCAGTACCTCCAGATGATGCCCAAGATCGCCGAGGGCAGCGCTAACAAGGTCTGGGTCATCCCCTCGGAGATCACCAAGGCGATGGAGGGGCTGGGCTCCTCGATCCACGAGATCGCCGGCATTCCCAAGGACGCCACGCCGCGCACCCGCGTCGACATGGGCCCCACCGAGCCCCAGGGCGGCGTCAGCCCGGCGGGTGACGCCGAGCTCAGCGACGCCAGCAAGGCCGTCGAGGAGGCCATCGCGGCCGCCGAGCTCGCGGCCCGGCCGAGCCGGGCCACCAGCGGTCCCCTCGACTCGCTCGGCGGGGCGACCCCGCCGGTCGCCGCCGAGCCGACCGACCCGTCGGCCGGCGAGGGTCCGGTCGACCCGAGCGCCCCGGGGGCAGCCCCGGCGTGACGTGGATCGAAGCCGTACTGATCGCCCTCGCGGGCGTGGCGGCCGGCACCATCAACACGGTGGTGGGGTCGGGGACGTTGATCACGTTCCCGACCCTGCTGGCGTTCGGAGTCCCCCCGGTGACCGCCAACGTGTCCAACTCGATCGGGTTGGTCCCGGGCTCGATCACCGGCGCCGTGGGCTACCGCCGCGAGCTGCGCGGTCAGCGCGCGCGCCTCCTCCACCTGGCCAGCGCCTCCGGGCTCGGTGGCCTGCTGGGCGGCGCGCTGCTGCTGTGGGCGCCGGGGGCCTTCGAGGTCGTCGTCCCGGCGCTCATCCTCCTCGGCCTGGTGCTCGTGCTCACCGGTCCGCGCATCTCGGCGTACGTCGCTCGCCGCCACGAGGCCAGCGGCGGCCTGCCCGAGCGCGGCGCCTGGTGGGTGTGGCCCGGGATGTTCGCGTGCGGGGTGTACGGCGGCTACTTCGGCGCCGCCCAGGGCGTGCTGATGATGGCCGTGCTCGGCATCGGGGTGGACGAGACCCTGCAGCGCCTCAACGGGGCCAAGAACGTGCTGGCCGCGCTGGTCAACGGCATCTCCGGGGTGCTCTTCATCCTGATCGCCGACGTGGACTGGCGGATCGTGGGTCTCATCGCGATCGGTGYCGTCATCGGCGGGGTGATCGGGTCCTCGGTCGGTCGCAGGCTGCCCTCCGCGGTGCTGCGCGGCTTCATCGTGGTGGTCGGCGTGGTGGCGCTGGTCGCCTTCCTCGTCTGAGGAGACCAACCCGTCCGGTGCGTCAGGCCTCGACCCAGGCCTGCAGCCAGGTGTCCAGCTCGTCGTAGACCCTCGCCCGGACGTCAAGCAGGGACAGCACCACGTCGTGGCGCGCACCCTCGACGGCGATGCTGGTGACGTGCCGGCCCAGGCTGGAGGCCCCGCGGCGGATCTGCTCGACGTCGAGGACCACGTCGTTGCGGTGCACGGCCTCGCCCATGGTCGT
>NZ_JBFUKA010000117.1:0-10209 GCF_056401085.1 Nocardioides sp. P4_G4 | reverse complement strand
GACGTGGACTCCGCCCGCGACCCGCGGCCGGTCCAGCCCGCCACGTCGGCCCCGACCGCAGGGTCCCCCGACGTGGCGCCGCCCGCCGAGGTGCTGCGGCCGCTGGTCGCACCGGAGGAGATGGCACAGACGATCCGGGACATGACTGGAGCAAGTGAGGTGCACGAGGTGTTCGTCGACGAGTCCGGGAAGGACCTGCCCCGGCTCTTCTACGGGTCCGTCCGCAGCGGGTTCGTCTCCTTCCGCATCCGGTGGTACAACAACCCGCTGGTGGTGGAGGACGGCGGGCGACCACTGGCGCCGAGCCACATCTGCGAGCCGGCCGTCGAGCCGGACTGCACGACGCTGTCCGACGGCTCCCGTCTGCTGCGCGAGGACGTACGTCAGTCCGGTGGGACCGGGGTCCCGCCGACGTTCCTCGAGCGGTCACTGGTCCTGGCCACCCACGACGGCTGGCAGATCGACGTCATCGCGTACAACAGCACCGGCGAGAAGGAGGGCGTCGTGGTCGCCCCCGAACCGGTGCTGACGATGTCCCAGATGGAGGCGCTGGCCACCAGCGACGCCTGGTACGCGTGAGACACGTCAGGCCCGCGCGAGCCACTCGACCAACGGCCGCAGCGCCCGCCAGTCGTCGCGCACCAGCTCGAGCAGCTCGGGGGTGTGCACCACCGGCTCGAAGCCGATCGTCCGGCCGGCGAAGAGCTGCTTGTGCCGCAGCAGTCCGATGCGCGGGTGCTCCCGGTCGTAGCCGCGGGGCGCGGTCTTGAGCTGCTCGCCGCTGATCTCGTAGCCCTCGGCCGCGATGGTCTCGAGGATGCGCTCGAGCTCGGTGCCGCGCCGCTCCTCGGCCACGGCCGTGCGGAAGGCGCCGAGCTGCTCGCCGTCGGCGTCGTAGAAGCCGGCCCCCGTGCGCACCCCGCGCGCCGAGATCTCGACGTACCAGCCGGTGCGCGGAGCGATGCCGACGAAGGCGCCCTGGTGGGTCTTGTACGGCGTCTTGTCCTTGGCGAAGCGCACGTCGCGGTAGGGGCGGAACACCTTCGCGCTGCCGAACTCGGCCTCGAGGTCGGTGACCAGCGCGGTCATGGGGGCCTTGACCGACTCGGTCCACACGGTCTTGTGCGCCTCCCAGAACGACTTGGTGTTGTCCATCTCGAGGTCGTCGTAGAAGTCGAGGGCGGCGACGGGGAATCCGGTGAAGCTCACCCGCCCGACTCTAGTGAGGTCTGCCAGACTCACTCGCCATGAGCAGGCCCCACCTGGCAGCGGTCGTCGAGGACCGGTGGAACCGCGCCCTCGGCGGCGTCCTCGCGCGCCGGGGCTGGCGCCCGACGGTCGTGGGGTACGACGGCTACGGCGGCCCCGACTTCGTGCGCGTCCTCGCGCGCGTGGTGCTGGACCGACCGGCGGAGCGAGGGGCCCGGGGCAACGACCTGCGGCGCGGCTGGCGCAACTTCCTGACCGCCGAGCTGGGCGGGATCGACGTCACGGTCACGGTGGCCGGCGAGACCTTCGAGACGGTCACGGACCGGTCCGGCATCGTCGACGTGCGGCTGCCGCGGGGAGGGCTCTCGCCCGGCTGGCACGCCGTCGGGCTGACCACCGCCGGCGCCGAGCCGGGCACCGCCGACGTCCTGGTCGTGGGCGGTGACGTGGACTTCGGGATCGTCAGCGACATCGACGACACGGTGATCACGACCTGGCTGCCGCGGCTGCTCGTGGCGACGTACAACACCTTCCTGCTCGCGGAGGAGGCGAGGACGCCGGTGGCCGGGATGGCCGAGCTGTACGCCGAGCTGCTCGCCGATCGACCCGGCGCGCCGACCATCTACGTCTCCACCGGCCCGTGGAACGCGGCCCGGGCGCTGTCGCGCTTCCTGGCCCACCACGGCTTCCCCCGCGGCCCGCTGCTGCTGACCGACTGGGGGCCGACCAACACCGGCTGGTTCCGCAGCGGGCGCGAGCACAAGCTCGCGTGCCTGCGCGGGCTGGTCGCGGACTTCCCCGCGATCCGCTGGGTGCTCGTCGGCGACGACGGCCAGCGCGACCCGGTGATCTACGCGGAGTTCGCCCGCGAGCACCCGGACTTGGTGCGGGCGATCGCGCTGCGGGAGCTGCCGATGGGGCAGCAGGTGCTGGCTCACGGCACGCCGACCGAGCTGCACGAGGGGCGGCCGCCTCACGGGCGCCCGGAGGTGCGGGGCGCCGACGGCCACGTCCTCGCCGAGCGGCTGCGGGGTCTGGTCTAGCCGACCTCGGCCCACACCTGCTCGTCGCCGGCCTCGCCGAACGACGACAGGGTGACGATGCCGTCCGCGCACCCGGGCTCGCCGAGGAAAGCGTTGCCGGTGGACTCCGACTCGTAGGCGACGCTCAGGGCGGAGCCGTCCCAGCGCAGGAGGCGGGCGGGGTCGTCACGTCCCGCGGGGTCGCGCACGAAGAACGCGTCGCCGCCGCAGGGGATCAGCGTGCCGGTCGTGCCCCTGCCGAGCACCTGCACGCGGCCGTCCACGCTCGCGCTGAAGCGGGCGACCTCCTGGCGCTGCTCGCGCGGCACCTCCGACCAGATGACGCCGGCGGAGGTCGGGGCGACGTCCCAGGCCGTGCACGCGGCGGGACCCTCGACGGGCTGTGGCTCGCCGGCCTGGTCGAGCAGGTGGACCGTGCGGCACGCGACCGGGCGGGCGTCGTCGAAGGTCATCAGGCCCACCCCGTGCTCGCCGGCGGTCAGGTTGCTGAAGCCGGCCCGCTGCGGGGCGCACCAGCCGTCCTCGCCGTTGCCGTCACTCACCGCGAGCGTGGCCAGGCAGTAGTCGCCGCCCCGGCCGAGGGTGGGGTACCAGAGGCTGTCGTCGTACATCGCCCACGAACCGCCGTTGGCCGGCTCGGGGGTGACGATGTCGGTCTGCGTGCCGGTGGCCAGGTCGACGCGGACGGCCGCGCCGGACGTCGTCTCGCCGCCCGCGGCGAACGACACGACGGCCGTGTCGCCCTCGAGCAGCACGGCGTCGGTGCTGCGTCCCAGGGGGCTCGGTACGACCACCGCGTCACCGCCGCCGGTCGGCTCGAAGGTCACCTCGGTCTCGGTGGCGACGGCGGTCCAGGCCGCGCCCCGCACGACCCGGTCCTGGGGCCCGTGGCCGGTGGGCTGCCAGTCGAGGGGGCCGGCGCTCGGGGAGGGGGCCGAGGGCTCGGTCGACTCGCCCGCCGGCTCGCTGGCCGACCCGCTCGGCGAGGTCGGGCTGCTCGAGCCGTCGCCCCCGTCCGGGGAGTCCGCCCCGTCCCCGCACGCCACGAGGGCCGCGCCCAGGAGCAGCAGCAGGGCGGCCGCGAGCGTCGTACGGGTGCGGGTGGCGCGCAGCATCAGACCCCGACGTTGTGCTGGAAGTGGGCCTGGTTGGCCCGGTAGCTCTTGTAGGCGTTCTGCCACTGGGTGCGGGCGATCCGCGGCTCGGACGGGTCGAACTTGTTCTGGTCCCACGGCTCGAAGTAGCCGAGCTTGGGGCGACCTCCGGGGTTCTGGTCGAAACCGCGGCCGACCTGGAAGTGGCCGGAGGCGTCGTCGTCGAGGTAGGGGTAGTACTGCTTGAGCAGGATCGGGTGCAGGACGACCGGGGCGCGGTAGTCATGGACGTGCTTCATCATCAGCAGGTACCACTGCTTGAAGGTGAAGTCGCCGATGTCGAGCACGATGTACTCGCCGGCGTAGTCGGCCCCGCCCCAGCCGGTGGACTCGTTGACCACCTGCACCATGTCGGTGATCGAGGTGCCCGCGGTGGTGGTGCCCAGCTCGCCGGCCCAGTGCGCCTGGTTGCGCCGACTGCCGTCCCAGCCCCACGCGATCATCTGCATCGCGCCGGGGCCGCACCAGTAGTAGCGCTGCTGCGGACGGACCTGCTTCTGCTTGAGGATCTGGAAGGTCTCGGGGTAGTCCGCCGCGGTCTTGGGGGGCGGGGCGGCCGGCGCGACGGCGACACTGGTGTCGGTCGTGCTGGTGGTCGACGTGGTGGTGTCGGTGGTGGTGGTCGGGGTGTCGCGGGCCTGCGTGGAGAGCATCGCCTCGGGGTGGCGCTGGGCGAAGTCGGCGGGCAGTGGGACGCCCTGGATCTCGTGGCGCAGCAGCCAGACCTTCGCGACCGACTTGGCGGCGACGGTCAGCTCGAGCCGCTCGACGGCGGCGCGAGCCACCGGCGTCATCCGGGCCTGCTGGCGCAGGGCGGCCGCCGGGTCGAGGTCGCCGGTGCGCTCACGACCGGCCGGCGTGCCGGCGACGAGGCGGGCGGCGACCTCACGCTCGGTCKAGGTGGTCCAGCCGGTGCCCAGGCAGTAGCGCTGGCCGTCGAAGGTGGCACAGCGCGCGGCCGCGTCCGCCAGGGTGCGCGTCGAGGCGCTCGGGGAGACGCGGGCGCTCGTGCCCTCGCGGACGACGCGGTCGATCTCGGCCTGCATCGCCGGCGTGACGACGCCCGGCCCGGCGGTGCCGCTGGTGCGAAGCGCGGTGCTGGCAGCCTCGGGCGACAGGGCGGCGTCGGGCGTGGTGGCGTCGGGCAGGAGGGGAGCTCCCGCGGCCAGGAGGACGAGGGCGCCGAGGCCCGCGGCGACGGCGCGTCCGGGCGTCCGCCGCGGTGTGCTGGACGTCGTACGACGGGGGGCGGCGGGGGTGCTGTCCGAGTGCGGCATGGGGGGAAGACCTCGATCAGGAGCAGTGACGCTGGCCGTCACACTGTCCCCTCTGATCACAAAAGGCGCAAGTTTCTCACCAGTCACACCAGAAACACGGGACCGACACGCCGTGAATGACATGGATGTCATTCGTGTCCGCTGCGTAGTTTGGGACGTTCTGGTGGGGGATTCAGGCCGAACGCCTACCGATTCGTCCCACTACCCCGGGAGATCACGAAGGTCGCGCCGGAACTTCGGTAGTCCGTGACGAACGGACCCCGAATCGGGGCTCGGGAGGGTCCGATCGTCACGGACTACCCCGGGAAGGCGAAAGCCCCGCCGGGATCGGATCCGGACGGGGCCTGCGTGGAAGAACCAAGAACTGAACTGAACTGGAGCGGATGACGAGACTCGAACTCGCGACATCGACCTTGGGAAGGTCGCGCTCTACCAACTGAGCTACATCCGCAGGATGCGCCGGAATCGTACCCGACGCCGGCGCGGTCCCCGTGAGCGGCGCGGCCAGGGTCAGTCGACCGGCGCGAGGGTCGGCCGCTTGGGGGAGATCGAGTCCCCCGAGGAGCGGCCGGTGATCCTGCGGTGGATCCAGGGACCCAGGAACTCGCGGGTCCAGCGCGCGTGCTCGACCACCTGGTCCCGGCGACCGAGCAGCGGGCGGGGCTCGGGGTTGATGGGCGTGAGGACGTGGTCGATCCCGAGGGCGTCGAGGACGCGCCGCGCCATGTCCTGGTGGCCTGCGGCGTTGAGGTGCATCCGGTCGGTGTCCATGATCAGGGAGAGGTCGGCGTCGCGCATCCGCCACATGTCGACGAGGGTGACGTCGTGCCGGTCGGCGATCTCGCGGACCCCTTCGTTGAACAGCGCGAACCGGCCGCGCATCGCGGCGAAGACCCCGGTCGGGCCCGGGTCGAACACGGTGAACATCGCCACCCGCGCCCCGCTGGCGACCAGGCGGCCGATGGCTTCGTCGTACGCCGCGACGAGGGCGTCGACGTCGATGCGCGGGCGCAGGATGTCGTTGCCGCCGCCGTGGATCGTCACCAGGTCGGGGGCGAGTGCCAGCGCAGGCTCGAGCTGCTCGTCGAGGATGGCCGGCAGCTTGCGGCCGCGGATGGCGAGGTTGGCGTAGCCGAAGTCGTCGGTCCGGGGGGCCAGCACCTCGGCCACCCGGTCCGCCCAGCCGCGCAGGCCGTTGGGACGGGTGGGATCGGGGTCGCCGACCCCCTCGGTGAAGGAGTCGCCGAGGGCGACGAAACGGTGGAAGGTCACCCGAGCATTGTCCAGATCGCCTCGTCCCCCGCCGTCGACGGGTCGGGGTCACTAGGCTGCCCCCGTGCTGCTCTCCGACCGCGACATCCTCGCCGAGATCGACCAGGGCCGGATCGCCCTCGATCCGTGGGATCCCGAGATGCTCCAGCCGTCGAGCATCGACGTGCGCCTCGACCGCTTCTTCCGGGTCTTCGAGAACCACAAGTACCCGCACATCGACCCGGCGGCGGACCAGTCCGACCTCACCCGCGAGGTCGAGCCCGAGGGCGACGACCCCTTCATCCTGCACCCGGGCGAGTTCGTCCTCGGGTCGACGTACGAGGTCGTCAGCCTGCCCGCCGACATCGCGGCGCGCGTCGAGGGCAAGAGCTCGCTCGGCCGCCTCGGACTGCTCACCCACGCCACCGCCGGCTTCGTGGACCCGGGCTTCAGCGGCCACGTGACGCTCGAGCTGGCCAACGTCGCCACGCTCCCGATCAAGCTCTACCCGGGCATGAAGATCGGGCAGTTCTGCTTCTTCCGGCTCACCTCGCCCAGCGAGCACCCCTACGGCTCGGAGAAGTACGGCTCCCGCTACCAGGGCCAGCGGGGTCCGACCCCGAGCCGCTCCTTCCAGGGCTTCCACCGCACGACGATCTGATGGCGAGCGCCGCCGCGGTGCCCCTGACTCGCGCCCGAGGGTGGCACCTCGCCACGGCCGTGGTGGCCACCGTGGCCGTCCTCCTCCAGCTGGTGCTGGTCTGGCAGGGCAACGCCGTCCTCGACGACGTCGAGCCGCCGGCACTGGGGGAGCGGCTGGTCCGGTTCGTCGGCTACTTCACGATCCTGTCCAACATCCTGGTCGCCGTCGTGACGTGGACGCTCGCGCTGGCGCGTGACGGCGACGGCACCGGCTGGCGGGTGCTGCGGCTGACCTCGCTGGTGGGCATCGCCGTGACCGGGGTCGTGCACTGGTTCCTGCTGCGCCCGATCCTCGACCTGTCGGGCGCCGACTACCTCGTCGACAAGCTGCTCCACGTCGTCGTACCGCTGCTGGCCGTGATCGGCTGGGTGGCGTTCGGACCTCGGGGACGGATCCGGCGCAGCGACGTCCTGGCCAGCCTGGTCTTCCCGATCGCCTGGCTCGCCTACACGCTCGTCCGCGGGGCCGCCACGGGCTTCTACCCCTACCCGTTCCTCGACGTCGACGAGCGGGGGTACGCCGCCGTGGCGCTCGCCTGCCTCGGCGTCGCGGTCCTCTTCGTCGCTCTCGCCGGCGCGGCGTGGAAGGCCGATGACCGCCTGGAGCGGACCCCTCAACTGAAGTAAGGGGAGCCTAAGTTAGGGTTGCCTCAATTAGGCAAGCCTCACTAGATGGAGTTCCCCATGAACCGTGCCTCCCTGCGCGCCTCGGTCGCCGCCACCACGACGGGTCTGGTCGCCGCGATGCTGACCGGGTGCAGCACCGGCTCGACGTCCGACGACGCGACGGCCGGGGAGCCGACCGCCACCACCTCGGCCGAGGCCGACGCCTTCCCGGTCACCATCGAGCACGCCTTCGGCGAGACGACCATCGAGGAGGAGCCCACCCGGGTAGCCACCCTCGGCTGGACCGACCAGGACCACGCGCTGGCCCTCGGGGTCGTCCCGGTCGGCGCCACCAGGCTCACCTGGGGTGGCAACGAGGCCGGCTCCTCCGACTGGTTCGACGCCGCGGTCGACGAGGCCGGCGCCGAGGCCCCGGTGCGGTACGACGACTCCGACGGTGCGCCCATCGACGAGGTGGCCCAGCTGGAGCCCGACGTCATCCTCGCGACCAACTCCGGCATCACCGAGGCGGAGTACGCCAAGCTCAGCAAGATCGCGCCGGTCGTCGCCTACCCGGAGTTCCCCTGGACGACGCCGTGGCAGACCTCGTTGGAGATGGTCGGCGAGGCCCTCGGTCGCAGCGACCTCGCCGAGCAGGTCGAGGACGAGGCCGAGGCGGAGATCGACGCGGCCGAGCAGGCCAACCCCGCGCTGGACGGCGCCTCGCTCATCTACGGCTACCTCACCCCGGCCGACCTCTCGACCATCGGCATCTACGCCCCCGCGGACCCGCGGGTGGCCCTGCTGCGCGACTTCGGCATGGTCGACGCCCCGGCGGTCGACGGAGCGATCGACGAGGGCGAGTTCTACGGCACCGTCTCCGCCGAACGTGCCTCCGAGCTCGACTCCGACGTGCTCCTCACCTGGGTGGAGAAGCCCGGCGACGCCCAGACCTTCGTCGAGGACAACCTGCTCGGCCAGATCCCGGCGATCGCGTCTGGCCATTTCTACGCCGAGTCGAGCAAGGAGGTCGCGATGGCGTCCACCAACCCGACCCCGCTCTCGATCCCGGTCATCATCGACACCTTCATCCCGAAGGTCGTCGAGGCGGTCACCGGCTCATGACCGCCACGCCCGTCCTCGAGCACGGGTCGGAGGTCGGCCGCGGGGGCCGATCCCGGCTCCGGTGGGGGACACCGACCGTGACCGCGCTCCTCGTGGGCGCGGTCGCGGTGGCCTGCGTGCTCTCGCTCGTCGTGGGGGCGCGGTCGGTCCCGCTCGCTGCCGTCTGGGACGGGTCCCACCCGTTGCACAACGTCTCCCGCGCCCGGGTGGACCGCACCCTGCTGGGCCTGGCGGTGGGCGCCGCCCTCGCGCTCGCCGGGACCGTGCTCCAGGGGCTGACCCGCAACCCGCTGGCCGACCCCGGGATCCTGGGCATCAACGCCGGGGCCAGCTTCGCCATGGTGGTGGGTCTTTCCGTCTTCGGCGTCTCCGAGCTGCGCGACTTCTTGTGGATCGCCTTCCTCGGTGCGGCGGTGGCCGCCGTGCTCGTCCACGTCATCGCCTCCCTCGGTCGCGACGGAGCGACCCCGGTCAAGCTCGCCATCGCCGGAGCCGCCCTCACCGCGGCGGTGAGCAGCTGGACGACCGGGGTGCTCCTCGTCGACCGGCAGACGATGGAGACCTTCCGCCACTGGCAGGTCGGCACGGTCGGCGGCCGCGACCTCCAGGTGCTGCTGACCGGGGCACCCTTCCTGCTGGTCGGGGCCGTCCTCGCGCTGACCGGGGCCCGGCTCCTCAACACGCTGGCGCTCGGCGACGACCTGGCGCGCGGACTCGGGCGTCGTACGGCGATCGACCGCGTCGTCCTCGGGGTGGCGGTCGTCCTGCTCGCCGGCACCGCGACGGCGCTCGCCGGGCCGGTGGCCTTCGTCGGCCTGGTGGTCCCGCACGCCGTGCGCAGCCTCGTCGGCTCGGACCACGCACGCCTGCTGCCCCTCGCCGCGCTCGGCGGGGCCGCCCTGGTCGTCCTCGCCGACACCCTCGGCCGGGTGGTCCTGCCGCCCGCCGAGGTCCAGGTCGGCGTGATGGCCGCGGTGGTCGGCGTACCGGTGTTCCTCCTCCTCGTCCGGCGGGGCCGGTCCGGGAGCGGAGCGCTGTGACCGCCGCGCTGACCCCGGCCCTCACCGCGGCGCCGGGCACCGACGCGCTCGAGGTCGTCCGGGCGGCCCGGCGTACGCCGCGTCGTCGCTCCCGCCTCGTCGTCGGCGGCCTGGCCACGGTCCTCGTCGGCGCGTTCGCCGCCCGGGTGCTGCTCGGCGACTACACGATCACGGTCCCGGACTTCGTCCGGATCCTCACCGGCACCGACATCCCGGGCGCCACCTACATCCTGATGGAGAGCAAGCTGCCGCGAGCCGTGCTCGCGGTGCTCGCCGGGGTGGCCCTTGGGGTCGCGGGCGCGCTGTTCCAGACGACGCTGCGCAACCCGCTGGCCAGTCCCGACATCATCGGGGTGAGCCTGGGGGCCAGTGCGATGGCCGTCGTCGCCATCGCCCTGTGGGGGTGGCAGGGCCTGCCCGTCTCCGGAGTGGCCGTCCTGGGGGCCGTCGCCGTGGCGCTGGTCGTCCGGCTCGTCGCCGGTCCGCACGGCGGCCACCGGCTGGTGCTGGTCGGCATCGGGCTCGCGGCCGCCATGCAGTCGGTCATCCAGTACGTCTTCACCCGCGTCGACGAGTACGACGCCCAGCTGGTGCTGCGGTGGCTGACCGGCAGCGTCAACGGGGTCGCCTGGCCGACCATCCGCCTGCTCGCCGTCGTGCTCGTCGTGCTCCTGCCGCTCACGTGGTGGCTGTGCCGGTCGCTGCGCGCCAGCGAGCTCGGTGACGACACGGCCGCGGGGCTCGGCGTCTCGCGGACCCGCAGCGAGCTGCTCCTCCTCATGGGCGTGGTGCTCGTCGCGGT
>NZ_JBFUKA010000116.1:0-10264 GCF_056401085.1 Nocardioides sp. P4_G4 | reverse complement strand
CTGCTCGGGCGTGCCCTCACCGGCGTACAGGCCCTCGAAGACCTGGCGGGCCAGCTTGTCGTTGATGCTGCCCGCGTCGATGAGCCGCTGCACGGCGACGACGTCGGCCGGGGTCACGCCGAGGGCGGCGATGTCGGTGCCGCTGTCGTTGGCGCGCCGGGCGAGCTCGGAGAGCCACCACTTGCGGGCGACCTGCGGCGCGGCCCCGGCCTCGATGGTCTCCTCGACCAGGCCGAACGCGCCGGCCCCGACGGTGTCGCGCATCTCGAGGTCCGTGAAGCCCCACTCGCCCTGCAGCCGGGCACGCTTCTGCGTCGGGTTCTCCGGCAGCGTGCCGCGGAGCTCCTCGACCCACTCCCGGCTCGGCGCCACCGGCACCAGGTCGGGCTCGGGGAAGTAGCGGTAGTCGTCCGCGTCGGACTTCACGCGACCGCTGGTGGTCACGCCCGTGTCCTCGTGCCAGTGGCGGGTCTCCTGGAGGATCGAGCCCCCGTCGCGCAGGATCACGGCGTGGCGCTGCATCTCGTAGCGCACGGCACGCTCGACGGAGCGGAACGAGTTGACGTTCTTGGTCTCGGTGCGGGTGCCGAGCCCGCCGGTGCCCTTGGGGGCCAGCGAGAGGTTGACGTCCGCGCGCAGGTTGCCCTGGTCCATCCGCGCCTCGGAGACCCCGAGGGCGACGATCAGGTCCCGCAGCTGCGCGACGTACGCCCGCGCGACCTCCGGGGCCCGCTCCCCCGCGCCCATGATCGGGCGGGTGACGATCTCGATGAGCGGGATCCCGGCGCGGTTGTAGTCGACCAGCGAGTAGTCGGCGCCGTGGATGCGGCCGGTGCTGCCGCCCACGTGCAGCGACTTGCCGGTGTCCTCCTCCATGTGCGCGCGCTCGATCTCCACGCGGAAGGTCTCCCCGTCCACGTCGACGTCCATCCAGCCGTCGAAGGCGATCGGCTCGTCGTACTGCGAGGTCTGGAAGTTCTTGGGCATGTCCGGGTAGAAGTAGTTCTTCCGGGCGAAGCGGCACCACTCGGCGATGTCGCAGTTGAGCGCCAGGCCGATCCGGATCGCGGACTCGACGGCCTTGCCGTTGACGACCGGCATGGCACCGGGCAGGCCCAGGCAGGTCGGGCAGGTGCCCGAGTTGGGCTCGCCCCCGAAGACGGCGGGGCAGCCGCAGAACATCTTGGACGCGGTGTTGAGCTCGACGTGAACCTCGAGGCCCAGCGCGGGGTCGAAGGCCGCCAGGACGTCGTCGTACGGCATCAGCTCAGTCATGCGTTCGTTCCTTCGGTGACGGTGGCGGTCGCCAGGTCCGGGGCACGGTCCAGCAGGCTGCCGCCCCACTGGGCGGCCAGGAGGGACTCCAGCGCGGCGCCGACGCGGTAGACGCGGTCGTCGGCCAGCGCGGGGGCCAGGACCTGGAAGCCGGTCGGCAGCCCGTCCTCGTCGGCCAGGCCGCTGGGCACCGAGATGCCCGGGACTCCGGAGAGGTTGGCGGGGATGGTCGCGAGGTCGTTGAGGTACATCGCGATCGGGTCGTCGAGCTTCTCGCCGAGCTTGAACGCCGTGGTGGGCGCGGTCGGCGCGACCAGCACGTCGACCTGCTCGAACGCGGCCTCGAAGTCGCGGCTGATCAGCGTGCGCACCTTCTGGGCCTGCCCGTAGTAGGCGTCGTAGTAGCCGCTGGAGAGGGCGTAGGTGCCGAGGATGATGCGGCGCTTGACCTCGTCGCCGAAGCCGGCGTCGCGGGAGGCGCGCATGACGTCCTCGGCGCTCGGGTTGTCGATCCCCTCGGGCAGGACCCGCAGGCCGTAGCGCATCGCATCGAACTTGGCGAGGTTGCTGGACGCCTCGGCCGGCAGGATCAGGTAGTAGGCCGCCATCGCGTGCACGAAGGACGGGCAGGAGACCTCGACGACCTCGGCCCCGGCGTCGACGAGGAGCTGGACGGACTCGGTGAAGCGGGTCATCACGCCCGGCTGCCAGCCCTCGCCGGCCAGCTCGGTGATGACGCCGACCTTGACGCCGGTCATGTCGCCGGACGCGCCCCGGCGGGCGGCCTCGGTGAACGAGGGCCACTCCTGGTCGATGGACGTGGAGTCGCGCGGGTCGTGGCCGCCGATGACGTCGTGCAGCATCGCCGCGTCCAGCACGGTGCGGGTGACCGGGCCGGCCTGGTCGAGGCTGTTGGCCAGGGCGACGAGGCCGTAGCGCGAGACGCCGCCGTAGGTCGGCTTGACGCCGACCGTGCCGGTGACGGCACCGGGCTGGCGGATCGAGCCGCCGGTGTCCGTGCCGATCGCGAGCGGCGCCTCGAAGGCGGCCACGGCGGCCGCGGAGCCACCGCCCGAGCCGCCGGGGATCCGGTCGAGGTCCCACGGGTTGCGGGTCGGGCCGTACGCCGAGTGCTCGGTGGAGGAGCCCATCGCGAACTCGTCCATGTTGGTCTTGCCGAGGATCGGGAGGCCCGCGGCCTTGAGGCGCGCGACGACCGTGGCGTCGTACGGCGGGACCCAGCCCTCGAGGATCTTCGAGCCGCACGTGGTGGGCAGGCCCGAGGTGGCGAGGACGTCCTTGACGGCGATCGGCACGCCGTCGAGCGGGCTCAGCACCTCGCCGCGCGCCCGGCGGGCATCGGACTCGGCGGCCTGGGCCAGCGCACCCTCGGCGTCGACGTGGAGGAAGGCGTGCACGTCGGTGTCGACGGCCGCGATCCGGTCGAGGTGCTGACGGGTGAGCTCGACGCTCGTGGTCTCGCCGGCGGCGAGGGCCTGCGCCATCGCGGCGGCGGTGTCGGTGATCCTCACTGCTCGTCCCCCAGGATCCGCGGCACGCTGAAGCGCTGCTGCTCGCTGGCCGGGGCGCCGGACAGCGCCTGCTCGGCGGTCAGGCCGGGCACCACCACGTCCTCTCGGAACACGTTGGTGAGTGGCAGGGCGTGCGACGTCGGGGGGACGTCGTCGCCGGCCACGCCGTTGATGGACGCGACGGACTCGAGGATCACGCTCAGCTGGGGGGCGAGGTGGTCGAGCTCGGCGTCGTCGAGGTCGATGCGGGCGAGGGTGGCCAGGTGGGCCACCTCCTCGCGGGAGATCTCGGGCATGGCCGCAATCCTAGGTCCCTGCGTCCCAGCGCTCCCGGGCGGTCGGGCACGGCCGTCCCCTTCGTCCCGACGCGGTCGGGATCCCCGCCCCATGCGGCGGGAACGGCCCCCGGCGAATCGTCGACGACGAGGCGCCGGACCCGTCCGGTGCTCGGGCGAGGTGGTCGAGATGGACGTACGAAGGACGCGGACCGGAGCAGTGCCGACGGTCCTGGTGGTGACGCTGCTGGCCGCGGGCGCGACCGCGGGATGCGGGTCGGCACGGCTGGACGCCCCGGCCGCCTCGCCCGTCGCCGTCCCCTCTCAGTCGACCGGGCCCACGGATGGCAACGAGGGCGATGCGGAGGAGGTCGGGCGAGCCGAGGACCGCCGCCGGCAGGGCTCCATGGACTGGCAGATCGACAAGCCGTCGGACGACCACCAGATCGAGGCCTACACGACGCACGCGAGCGGGCTCCCCGGGACGCGCGTGGGGCTGAAGGTCTCGACGACAGCGGGCGGCTACGAGGCGGCGGCGTACCGGATCGGGAGCTACCGCGGCGGCTCCGGCGCCTTCGTCTGGGAGTCAGGCTTCCGACGCGGTCGGGTGCAGCCCGCCGCTCGGTTCGAACCTGCCGAGACACGCACCGTCGTCGCACCCTGGCGGCGGGACCTGACCGTCGACACCACCACCTGGGCACCCGGCTTCTACGTCTTCACGCTGCGGACCCCGACCGGCTGGGAGACGCAGGTCCCGTACGTCGTGACCTCGCCGTCCGCGCGGGGAACGATCGCGCTGGTCTCCCCGGTGACGACCTGGCAGGCCTACAACGCCTGGGGCGGCTACAGCCTGTACGAAGGGCCGGCGGGCGATCGCAACAGCCATGCCGTGAGCTTCGACCGCCCCTACAACGGGGCCACAGGAGCCAACGACTACCGGACGGCAGCGATCCCGATCATCGTCCGTGCCGAGCGGACCGGCCAGCCGCTCTCCTACTTCACCAACATCGACCTGCACCTGCGTCCCGGGTCCCTCGACGGTGCGCTCGGCTACGTCTCCATGGGGCACGACGAGTACTGGACCACCTCGATGCGGACCGAGGTGATGACCGCCCGCGACGACGGCACCAACCTGGCCTTCCTGAGTGCCAACACCATGTACTGGCGTGTGCGACTGGCGGCGCGGGCCACGGGTGCTGCACGGCTGATGATCGGCTACCGGCACTCCGCCTACCTCGATCCGATGCGCGGGTCCACCACCCCCGGTGAGACCACCGGCCTGTTCCGGGACGCCCCGGTTCCCCGACCTGAGCAGGACCTCCTCGGCGTCCAGTACGAGTGCTACCCCGTCGACGTGGACCTGGTCATCGCCTCTCCGCGGTGGTGGGGCTACCGAGGCACGGGCGTCGTGGCCGGCGACCACGTCCCCGGCCTCATCGGCCCCGAGGCCGATCGGGTCTACCCCGACGAGACGCTCCCGCGGCCGCTCGAGGTGGTCGCCCACACGGAGTACGACTGCCGGGGGGTCGCGACCTCGGCCCAGTCGGTCTACTACACGACCCCCTCAGGTGCGGGCGTCTTCACGGCTGGGACCCTGCGGTGGGGCTGTGCGCTGGTCGATCGTTGTGAACGGCCCCTCGGCGACCGGACGTCCGCCTTCGTGGCGGTCGTCACCGACAACATCGTCCGCATGTTCGGCCGGGGTCCCGTCGGCGAGAAGCACCAGGCGCGCGACAACGTCGCCGACTTCCACCTCCCCACGGACAACACGGTCTCGGCGAGTTGACGCCCCACTCGCACCCATCGGACATCATGGGGGCCATGGGCCACCCACGACGCCGAGCCAGGTGTGCCGTCGTGGCTGCGCTGACCGTGCTCACGGCGACCGGGTGCAGCCCCGAGGAGACGGGCGGGCCACCCACCGGCTCCGACCAGTCCGTGGCCCTGAGGGTCGAGACCGTCTCCGGAGCGGACGACCTGGACCAGCAGGCCCGCACCGAGATGGAGACGGCGGTCGGCGACGTGCTCTCGGAGTACGTCGTAGAGGCGTTCCTGGGGGACTTCCCACGGCGCGAGTTCGTGCAGGCCTTCGGGTCGTTCACGAGCGGGGCCGCCCGCAGCGCGGCCACCGACATCGACCAGCTCACGGCCGCCAGGGTGCAGGAGGCCACCGACGTGGTGGCCACCAGGCTCGACGCCCGGCTCTCCTTCCTCACCCTGCCCCGTGACGTGGTCGGCGCCACGGCAACGGTCGACTTCGCCTTCGACGCGACCATGCCGGACGGGTCGACCAGGCCCGTCTCGCTGCAGGGCAGGCTGCTGCTCGAGGAGGCCGGCGGAGACTGGTCGGTCTTCGGGTACGACGTGGCGTTGGACGACGGCGCGGCGCAGGACACCGGGGCGACGCCGTGACGCGCCCACGCCGCCCGGGACGCCAGCGCCTCGCCGGATGGGCGCTGGTGCTCGCCGTTGCCACCCTGGTTCCCGCTCCCTCGGTGCACCCCGCGGCGATCAGTCTCACGACGGTGGAGACCGCCAGCGCGGTCGACTTCGGCGACGGCGTCTTCTGGGTCCTCGCGCTCGGCTCGGACGCCCGACCCGGGACCCCGGTCACGCAGGGCCACACCGACGCCATCCAGATGATCGGCGTCGACGGACGCACCGGCAGGGCCGTCGCCATCGGCATCCCCCGCGACTCCTGGGTCCAGCTCCCTGACGGGTTCGACCGCATCAACACGGCCCTCCAGGCGGGGGGGCCGGACCTGATCGCCCGAGAGGTCCAGGAGCTCGTGGGGTTCGCCCCCGACCTGGTGCTGGTCACGGGCTTCGACGGGTTCCGCTCGATGATCGGATCCATCGACGGCGTCGAGGTCGACTCGCGGACGACCTACCGCCTTGACGACGTGGGCCTCGACGTGCGGCGAGGGACCAACTCCTTCGACGCCGCCACAGCGCTGGACTTCGCCCGCAGCCGTGACGTCGAGGGCGGTGACTTCGCGCGCGCCGCCCACCACCAGGACCTGCTGCTCGGTGTCCTGCGCGAGCTGCGCAGCCGCGCCGACGAACCCGGACTCCTCGAGGCGGCAGCGTTGAGCGCGATCGGCGGGCTGGAGACCGACCTCTCCCCCGCTGACCTGTACCGCCTGACGCAGGCCGTCACGCGGGTCGACCCGCGGGGGGTGTCGGGGTGCGTGCTCGACGGCACGCCCTTCACGACCTCGGGGGGTGCGGCCGTGATCGACGTGGACACGGTGCAGGCGGCTGCGATCGGCCGCGACGCCGAGAACGACGCACGCCTGCAGGGCGGCTGCCACGGCTGAACGTCGCCCCGGGTCCGCTGCGCCTCATCGGCGGGAGCCGCCTGGGTCGTCCCGGCCGCCCGGTCCGTCGAGCCCACCCAGTCCCGCCTCGCGGGCTCGCACGATGGCTTGCGCCCGGTGCGCGACCTGGAGCTTCGCGAAGATGTTGCTCGAGTGGTTGCGCACCGTCTTGACCGAGAGGCTCAGCTGCCGGGCGATCTCCATGTTCTCCTTGCCCTCGGCGATCAGCCCCAGGACCACCCGCTCCCGGTCGGTGAGGTCGGGGAAGGCGTCCGACGTCGGCCGCGAGCGCGCCGATCGGAAGTAGCCCATCACGCGGTCGGCGATGCCGGGGCCGAAGATCACCTCACCCGCACCGACCGCCTCGATCGAGCGAACGATCTCGCTGCGTCGGGCGCCCTTGAGCAGGTAGCCACGCGCACCGGCGCGGACCGCCGCGAAGACCGAGTCCTCGTCCTCCATCATCGTGAGCACCAGCACGCTGATGTGCGGCGACGACTGCACGATGCGCTCGGTGGCCTCGACGCCGTTGAGGTGCGGCATCTGGAGGTCCATCAGGACGACGTCGGGCTGGAGGTCGAGAGCGCGCGAGATGGCGGCCCGACCGTCGGCGGCATGCCCGACCACCTCGATCGTGGGCGCCGCGGACAGCAGCGCCTCGACCCCGTGGCGGAACTCCTCGTGGTCGTCGACCACCAGCACCCTCACCGGCTCCATCGTCATCCCTCACCGTCGTCCACCGTGATCGGCAGCACTGCCTCGACCATCGTCCCGTCGCCCCTGAGCCCGGCGGTCACCGTGCAGGTGCCCCCGAGCTCCTCGGCCCGCTCCCGCATCGTGAACAGGCCTACACCCGAGGCGTGATCAGGGGCCAGCCCCTCGCCGTCGTCGCCGACCCGGATCCGCAGGGACGACCCGTCTCGCGCCAGGGACACCGTGCAGCGCCGGGCCCCGCTGTGACGGGTGGCGTTGTTGACCGCCTCCAGCACGATGCGGTAGGCCGCCACCTCGACCGCGGCGGGCAGCGGCTCGAGGTCGTCGGCCGCATCCACCGCCCAGGTCATCTTCGGCGGGGTGCCGCCGGCTCGACCACCTTGGTTGTGGTCCTCGGCGCGCTGGCGCAGCGCCGAGACCAGCCCGAGCTGGTCCAGGGCGGGCGGTCGCAGTCCCTCGACGAGCCGACGGACCTCGCCGATCTCGTCGCGCGCCTTGTCCGAGAGCCGGCCCACCAGGACACGTGCACCGGTGGGATCGGCGACGATGAGGTCCTGCGCGGCCTCGAGCTGCATGGCCAAGGACGCGAGCGACGGCCCGAGGCCGTCATGCAGGTCGCGGCGGATCCGGCGCCGCTCCTCCTCGCGGGCACTGATCAGGTGCTGGCGGGACCGTTGCAGCTCCCGGTTGATCGAGACGGCCTGGACCAGGGCAC
Organism: Nocardioides sp. P4_G4; assembly: GCF_056401085.1. Lineage (NCBI taxonomy): Bacteria > Bacillati > Actinomycetota > Actinomycetes > Propionibacteriales > Nocardioidaceae > Nocardioides > Nocardioides sp. P4_G4. Next base: position 2,433 of record NZ_JBFUKA010000116.1, on the reverse strand, counting down.
CGACCTGGATGCCGACATCCTCCAAGAGCTGGCGATCTCCCGGACCGAACGGGTCGTGGGCGGGGTCCACCTCCAGGTGGAGACTCCCCAGCGTCGAGCCGCCGACAGCCAGGTCGACGGTCACCGGTGTGGCGCGGGCTCGCCCGACCGACGTCTCGATCGGCTCCGACGCATCGGTCGCGGCAACCTCGATGGCGGCGTACGACAGGTGCAGCCGGCGCGCCAGCAGGTCGAGCGTCTCCTGCAGGACCTCCTCGGGGGCGGCCAGCGGGTCGAGGCGCCGCAGGTCTGAGACCACACGGCGGGGCATCTCGCGATCGCCGTAGACCTGCCGTCGCACCCAGCGCTGGAGGGCGACCGCGGCGGGCAGCAGGAGCAGCGCCGCGAGGCCGCCGACCAGCATGGAGCCGACGGCGATGTCCGAGGCGACGTCGACCGCCCGCACCAGGCCGACGAACGCCGCGCCCGCGAGCACCAGCACCACCGCCTGCACCAGAGTCCGCCGCACCGCGGGCTCGATCTCGCTGAGGCGGTAGCGGCTCACCGCGATGCCGAGGCTCCCCAGCAGGATGGGCATCAGGAGGATCGTGAGCACGGAGCCCGGGACGGCCGGGTCTCGGGCGACGACCCGCGGCAGCACCTCCAGGACGGCCCATCCCACGACCCCGCAGCCGACGCCGAGCAGCACAAGACGGGTGGCGAGCATCTCCTCCCGCTCGGTCGCACGCCGATGCGCGAGGAGCGCGGCGACGAGCACGGCAGGCAGGCAGGCGAGCAGTGCCGGCGTGAGCACGCTGGCGACCGCGTGGGCGCGGGACAGGCCGGGCGCGTGCTGCGCGAGCGCCACCGCCAGCCAGACGAGGTAGCTCACCACAGGCACCGCGTACGCCGCCACCACGGCGAGTCGACCGCGCAGCGGACCGGCCGCGCTCATGCAGAGGACGGCGAGCAGCAGGGATCCGAGGCCCGCGGCGCCGAGCGCCTCGCCGGCGCCGTGCGGCCAGGCGCCGCGACCGCCGGCGAGGTCGATGGGACCCACGCCCCAGGGCGCCGCGGTCAGGGCACAGGGGAGCAGCGACGTGCCCGCGAGGTACGCCCGAGCGGCCGCCTCGTCAGGCCGACGCCAGAAGACGAGGGTCCCGGCACCCAACAGCATCACGGCCAGCGCCACCGCGATGGGGTTGGCGCCCAGCGCCGCCACGACCGGGTAGCGGATCAGGGTCACGTCGATGCTCAGCTCGACGTCGAGCGCCTCACCGGCCCGCTGCACCCGGTACTCCACGACATCGCCGACGGACCGATCGGGCGCGCCGACCCGCACCCACTCGTCCAGGGTGCGTCCGTCGATCGCCGCGACCAGGTCACCCTCGCGCAGGGGCGTGTCCCCGTAGGTCCTGACCACGCGAGCCGGCTGCGTCCAGCCGTCGGCGGCGGTCCCCACCGTGCTGGCGGTGAGGGTGCCGCCATCGACCGGCCCGGCCAGCAGTGCCGCCGCGAACCAGGCGACCGGGATCGCCCAGGCGACGGCGACCAGCAACAGCCTGCGAGCGCGCGACATCGTGGGCCCATGGTGGCCCCTACGGCCCCGCCGGCAAAGCAGCCGCGCCCGAGCGGCCGCAGGCAGAGCGCGCCCGCGCAGGAGGCGTGTCCCGGGGCCGTCAGCAGGAGCGGCGACGCTCGATGAGCTTGCAGACGTCGTTGCCGCCCTTGCCGAACCCGAGGTCGAACCCCTTGCCGCCGATCAGCGTGTCCTTGAGGTTGGAGCCGGTCAGCACGTCCGCGCCGCCACGGCCCTTGATCACCGCCGCGTAGTCCGGGTGGGCGTCGACGACCTCCCCCTTGGCGGTGCCCTTGTAGATCGACGTGGTGGACGCCGGCAGGCTCACCTCGACGAAGCTCTGGACCTTGCCCGCCACGGTGACCGGCACGAGCCTGGACACGGTGGTCCGGCCCTTGCGCTGGTCGATGCGCAGCGTCGGCCGCAGCGCCGGGTTGGGGTAGGGCAGCATCCGGAGCTTGTCGGCACCCATGTTGCCGATGACCTTGAAGCCCGGCTCGCTCGGCACGACGAAGGACACGATGTCGCTGCCGCCGCCGCCGAGGATGAACGTCTTGTTGATCGAGGTGTTGGTGAGGGTGTCCCCGCCGGAGCCGCCCTTGAGGGTGTCGTAGCCCAGGCTGCCGCTGAGCGAGTCGTTGCCCGCACCGCCGTCGAGGATGTCGTTGCCGGGAGCGGCGGAGGCGTCGGCGGTGATCGTGTCGTCGCCGGCGTTGCCCCGGATCTGGTCGTCACCGCCGCGGCCGAGGAGCTCGTCGTCGTGCTCGGTCCCCGAGATGACGTCGGCGAACGGCGTGCCGACGAAGCGGAGCGGGGCGCCGGGGGCGAGACCGATCGAGTCGCTGCCGTCCGCGCCGACCGCCACGGGGCTGGTC
>NZ_JBFUKA010000115.1:0-10425 GCF_056401085.1 Nocardioides sp. P4_G4 | reverse complement strand
GCCCGGCACGTCGGAGGACGTGCCCGGCCTGCGCGCCCTCGGCGAGGCCGTCGTGCCGGCCACCTACGGACCGATCGACGCGGCGTACGCCCAGCGGATGCTCGACGAGTGGTGGACGCCCGAAGTGTTCGCGGCGTCGCTCGAGCGCAACGAGCACGTCGTCGCCGAGCGGGAGGGGCGGGTCGTCGCCATGGCCAACATCGGCCGGCTGCGGGCCTCCTACCGGGACTTCCCGCACGTCACGGGGGACCGTGAGGTGATGTGGAAGCTGTACGTCCACCCCGAGCACCAGGGCCTCGGCATCGGGCGCCGGCTGCTGGGCGCGATCGAGGAGCTCGTCGAGGGTGACGAGCTGTGGTTGGAGGTCGTCGACGGCAACGAGCAGGCCTTCGGCTTCTACCGGGCGCACGGCTTCGAGGAGGTCGAGCGGGTTCCGGGCGACCCCTGGCCCGACGACGTCTGGATGCGCAAGGCGTTGCCCGGGAGGGCATCGTGAGCCGCTACCGCCGCTACGACGGCGGCGACCCGCTGGCCCCGCCGGTCGACCTCGCCGAGGCGTTGGACCACATCGGCCAGGACGTGATGGCGGGCTACTCGCCCGAGCGCGCCATGCGCGAGTTCCTGCGCCGCGGCGGGCAGGACCAGCGCGGCCTCGACGACCTGGCACGCCAGATCGCCGAGCGGCGCCGTGACATCCTGCGCCAGCACAACCTCGACGGCACCATGGAGCAGGTCCGCGAGCTGCTGGACAAGGCCGTGCTCGCCGAGCGCGGCCAGCTGGCTCGCGACGTGGTGATGGAGGACGACGACCGCACCTTCCGCGAGATGCAGCTGGACCAGCTGCCGACCTCGACGGCGGCCGCGGTCAGTGAGCTGTCGTCGTACGACTGGCAGAGCGCTGAGGCCCGCGAGGCCTACGAGGAGATCAAGGACCTCCTCGGCCGCGAGCTCCTCGACCAGCGCTTCGCCGGCATGAAGCAGGCGCTCGAGGGGGCCACCGACGAGGACCGGGCCGCGGTCAACGAGATGCTCGGCGACCTCAACGACCTCCTGGAGAAGCACGCGCGCGGTGACGACACCGAGCAGGACTTCGCCGACTTCATGGACAAGCACGGGGACTTCTTCCCCGACCAGCCCCAGGACATCGAGGAGCTGCTCGACTCGCTCGCCCAGCGCGCGGCGGCCGCCCAGCGGATGATGGCCTCGATGACGCCCGAGCAGCGCGCCGAGCTGATGGAGCTCTCCCAGCAGGCCTTCGGCTCGCCCGAGCTGATGGAGCAGCTGGCCCGGATGGACGCCAACCTCCAGGGGCTGCGCCCCGGCGAGGACTGGGGTGGCTCCGAGCGCTTCGAGGGTGAGGAGGGGCTCGGGCTCGGGGACGGCACCGGCGCCCTGCAGGACCTCGCCGACCTCGACCGGCTCTCCGACCAGCTCTCCCAGTCGTACGGGGGAGCGCGGATGGACGACGTCGACCTCGAGGCCCTGGCCCGCCAGCTCGGCGACCAGGCGGCCGTCGACGCGCGGACCCTGACCGAGCTCGAGCGGGCGCTGCGCGAGTCCGGCTACCTCCAGCGCGGCTCCGACGGCGAGCTGCGGCTCTCGCCGCGGGCGATGCGGCAGCTGGGCAAGGCACTGCTGCGCGACGTCGCCACCCGGATGAGCGGGCGGCAGGGCCAGCGCGAGACCCGGCACGCCGGCGCCGCCGGGGACCTGTCCGGGGCGACGCGTGCGTGGGAGTTCGGCGACACCGAGCCCTGGGACGTCACCCGCTCGATCACCAACGCGATCGTGCGCGCGTCCGGTGACGGCGGCCCCGCGCTGCCGGTGCGCCTGCGCATCGACGACATCGAGGTGCAGGAGACCGAGGCGCGCACCCAGGCCGCGGTCGCGCTGCTGGTGGACACGTCGTTCTCGATGGCCATGGACGGTCGCTGGGTGCCGATGAAGCGCACGGCGCTGGCCCTGCACCAGCTGGTGAGCTCGCGCTTCCGCGGTGACGCGCTCCAGCTGATCGCCTTCGGTCGGCACGCGCAGGTGATGGAGATCGAGCAGCTGACGGCGCTGGACGCGCAGTGGGACAAGGGCACCAACCTGCACCACGGGCTGCTGCTGGCCAACCGGCACTTCCGCAAGCACCCCAACGCGCAGCCGGTGCTGCTCGTCGTGACCGACGGCGAGCCCACGGCCCACCTCGRGGCCGACGGCGACGTCTTCTTCGACTACCCGCCGCACCCGGTCACCATCGCCAACGCGGTGCGCGAGCTCGACAACGCGGCGCGGCTGGGGGCCCAGACGACCTTCTTCCGGCTCGGCGAGGACCCGGGCCTGGCGCGCTTCATCGACTCGATGGCCAAGCGGGTCGGTGGTCAGATGGTCAGCCCGGAGCTCGACGACCTCGGGGCGGCGGTGGTGGGTTCCTACCTCGGCTCGCGGTCGTCGTACCGCGACCACTTCGGGGACTGGATGGGCGGCGGTCGCGGGTTCTGGGTCGGGGACTGACCGTACCGGCCAGTGCCCGGCCTCCTCGAGCATCCGCAGCAGCTCGGCGCCCATGTGCTCGATGACGGCCTGGAGCGCCTTGGCGGGGCGGACCATCACGGTGAAGTCGGTGATGAGCCCGGCCGCGTCCCACGTGATCATGTCGATCCCGTGGACGCTCATCCCGCCGACCAGGGTGCGGAACTCCAGCACCGCGCTGTCCTCGCCCAGCCACTCGCGGTCGTAGACGAGGTCCGGGCCGAGCACGGTGAACGCCGCGGCGAGGTAGCCGACGACGGTGTCGCGGCCCTCCTGCGGTGTGTGCACGGCGGGACTGCGGAAGACCGCGTCCGGTGCCACGAGGGCCGGCAACCCGGCCGCATCCCTGCTCGCGACGACGGCGTGCCAGCGGGCCAGGGCCTCAGCGGATTCCATGGCTCAGTCGGTGGCGAAGCCGGGGAGGTGGTCGATCAGGATCTGCCGGAAGGGCGCCTCGGCCTCGAGCTGGCTGAGCAGTCCGATCCCGCCGAGCCAGGTGCGATGGATGAGGAGGTACGACGTCGGCAGGTTGAGCTTGGTGGCCAGGGTGAAGGCAGGGTCGCGGGGGTTGTTGATCCGCTCGAACTGGGTGCGCATCCACTCACGGCTGAAGCGGAAGGTCTCCATCCGTGCCGGCTCGATGAAGGGGGACAGGTAGTCGAGGACCATCTGGGGGTCGACCTGCACGTTGTCCTTGATGAAGCCCTCCTCGCGCAGGCCCGCCACGAGCGACTCGGGATCGGCCTCGGTGGCGACGCGGATGAGTCGGCCCATCGCCTCGGGAAGCCGTCCCTCGGGCAGCCGGGCGACGGCGCCGAAGTCCAGGACGCCGAGCCGGCCGGGGGCGCCGTCCGGTCCGGGGATCGGGCGGAAGTTGCCGGGGTGCGGGTCCGCGTGCAGCATCCCCACGCGGGACGGGCCGACGAAGATGAAGCGCGCGAGCAGCTCGCCGTAGTGGTCGCGCTCCTCCTGGGTGCCCTCGCGGATGACGTGGGCCAGCGAGTACGGCGAGTCGAGCCACTCCGTGACGAGGGCCTCGCCGCCCACGGCGACGACGTCGGGCACGACGTAGTCGGGGTCGTCGCGGAAGGCCTGGGCGAAGATGTGCTGCGCCTCGGCCTCGAGGGTGTAGTCGAGCTCCTCGGCGGCGCGCGCCTGGAGCTCGGCGACGAGCGGCTTGATGTCGATGCCGGGGAAGACGGGGGCGACGCCGCGTGCCACCCGGGCGATCTGGCGCAGGTCGCTCATCAGCGCCTCGCCGGCGCCGGGGTACTGCACCTTGACGGCCACGTCGCGGCCGTCGCGCCACCGACCCCGGTGCACCTGGCCGATGCTGGCCGCAGCGGTCGGGCCGCCGTCGAGCCAGACGAGGTCCTCGGCCCAGTCCGGCCCGAGGTGCGTGGTCAGCTGGTCGCGCACCGTCTGGGTCGGCATCGGTGGCGCGTCGTCCTGCAGGCGGGTGAGGTTCTCCCGGTAGGGCGCGACCAGCTCGTCCGGCAGGGCCGCCTCGAAGACGCTCAGCGCCTGGCCGAACTTCATCGCTCCGCCCTTGAGCTCGCCGAGCGTCCTGAAGAGCTGCTCGGCCGTGCGCTGCTGCACCTCGGTCAGCACCGCGTCCGCCGGGGCGCCGCCCAGGCGCCGCCCGAAGCCCACCGCCGTACGCCCCGCATAGCCCAGGGGGAGCGCCGCAAGGCGGGCGCTGCGGGAGAAGGCCTTGCGTGGGAGCTCGGTCATGGGTCCCAGTGTCGCCGATCGGTGGTGACGTGCGTCGCATGTGATGAGGTGAGCCCGTGGATCTTCGGGACATGCCGCGCGTCGTGTGGGTGCTGGCGGCCTCCCGGTTCGTCGGCTCGGCGACCGCCTTCGTGTTCCTCTTCCTCACCCTCTACCTCACCGGGCCACGTGACCTGAGCGTGCCGCGGGCCGGTCTCGTGGCCGGGGTGGTCGGCGTCGCCCTGCTCGTCGGCAACCTCACCGGCGGTCGCTGGGGCGAYCGCCACGGCCATCGGCGGGTGCTGCTCCTGGCCTCGTCGGTGGGCGCGGCGGTGCTCATGTCCGTGCCGTGGCTGCCGGTCCCTGCGATGGTCGTCGCGTTGCCGCTCGCGGCCTACCTCAGCTCCGTCGGTCAGGTCTCGACCGGGGCCCTCACCGCGCTGGCCGTGCCGCGCGGGGACCGGCGTACGGCGGTCGCGCTGGGCCGCGCGGCGTCCAACGCCGGCTTCGTGATCGGCCCGCTGCTCGGGGCGCTGGTGGTGACGTGGAGCTACGAGGCGATGTTCGTGCTCGACGGTCTCGCAGTCCTGCTCATCCGGCTGGCCCTGAGCCGGGCGCTGCCCGTGGAGCCGCCACGCACCTCGGCCCCGGCGGGGCCGCGCATGCTGCGGGCGGTGCGCGGCGACCGCTCGCTGGTCGTGCTGCTGGTCGGCGTCGTCCTCGTCGACGTCGTCTACCGGCAGCTCTACACGACGCTGCCGCTGCACCTGCGCGACTCCGGTGCCCCCGTCGGCCTGTACGCGGCGGTGATCGCCGTCGGTTCCGGGCTGATCCTGCTGCTGGAGATCCCGGTGACCCAGCGGCTGCGCGGCCGCTCGGCGTACCCGGTGATCGCCGTCGGCTACGCGCTGGTCGGCGCGGGGACCCTCCTGTTCGCGCTGCCGGTGACCATGGTCGCCGTGATGCTGGCGATGGTGGTGCTGACCGCGGGAGAGATCCTCTACAAGACGACCGCCACCGCCCACGTGCTCGACGCGGCGCCGGAGCACCTCGTCGGTCAGTACCAGGGCCTGTACGCCGGTGCGTCGACCAGCGGGATGATGCTCGCCGGCCCGATCGGTACGGCGGTCTACGCCGCGTCGCCGGCCCTGCTCTGGCCGCTCATGGGCCTCGTCGCGCTCGTGGCGGCCGCGTGCGTGCTGCTCTCGTCGGTGCGTCAGGACGCGCGGGTGTAGACGCTCACGTGGCGCTCGCTGCGGGCGGTGAAGGCGTCGCGGCCGAAGCCACCCCAGCGCTCGGCCAGTCGGAGGCCGGCGACCCGGGCCATCAGGTCCAGCTCGCTCGGGAAGGTGAGGCGCTGCGCGATCGGTCCCATGCGGATGCCCGCGGCCGAGATGCGGACGTGGTTCTCCGAGAGCAGCTGGGTGACCGGGTCGTAGCGGTTGACGTCGAGCACCACCTCGTCGGCGCCCACGTTCTCGGCGTCGACGAACTGGACCTTGCCCTCGTGGTGGGCGGTGGGGACGAGGTTCTCCACGACGAAGGCGCCGTCGTCGCCGAGATGGCGGGCGGCGTTCTCGAAGGAGCGGACCTGGTCGTCCTGGGTGAGCAGGTTGCCGATGGTGTTGTAGACGAGGAACACGAGCCGGTAGCCGCTCCCGGGGGCATCGGCCGAGGCCATGTCGCCCATGGCGACCCGGGTGCCGGGGCGCTTGGCGAGCAGCCGGTCGGCCATCGCCTGAGACTGCTCGATGCCGTCGACGTCGACGCCCCGGTCCATGAGGGGACAGGCGATGCGTCCGGTCCCGATGGCCAGCTCCAGTGCCTTCCCGTCGCTGGCGAGGCCCGCGAGGAAGTCGACTGCCGTGTCCTCGTCGCCACGCAGGTGGTCGTCGTACTCGGCGGCCACGTCCGGGCCGAAGCTGTTCATCGGGTCGAATCCGTCCATGCGTCCCACCCTCGTGGGCGGCCACCGCGGCGGCAACAGCTTTATCGTGCGGGCATGGAGCTGGAGTTCRCCGGTGAGGTCGTCGAGTGGCGCGGCCCCGCGCCGTACCACTTCGTCCCGCTGCCGCCCGACGAGGCCGAGATGATCGACGAGGTCAAGGCCGAGGTGGCCTACTGGGGCGTCGTCCCGGTGACCGCGCGGGTGGGGGAGACGTCCTTCACGACGTCGATGTTCCCGCGGGAGGGGACCTACTTCCTGCCGGTCAAGGACGCCGTGAGACGCGCGGAGGGGATCGCGCTCGGGGACGTCGTGGACGTGCGGCTGGAGGTCGGGCGGTGACCGGGAACAACGTGCCGGGACGCCGCGTCTCCGAGGAGACCCTGGGTGCGTGGGTCGTCAGGTGCGACCCCCGGAGCAACCCCGACGTGCTGGCGGCGGCGAGCACCGGTGAGCCCTGGGTGGCCGAGCGGTGGTGCGTGGCGGACAACTACCGCAGCCGGATGATGAGGACCGGAGACCGTGCCGTGCTGTGGGTCTCGGGCGACGGCAGGGCCATGGCGCGGGGGCTCTGGGGCCTGGGCTGGGTCACCGGGTCCGTGCAGGACGGCCCCGACTTCGCACGTCCGGTGGTGCCGCTCCACGTCCCCCTGGTGCGCGAGGGCGTGTCGCCGGAGGAGATCAGGGCGGCGGGCGTCGCCGACCTCGAGGTCCTCGTCCAGCCCCACGGCTCCAACCCCTCCTGGATGTCGAGGGACCAGCTCGCGGCGCTGTCGGAGCTGTTGGGGGAGTGGCCCGAGCAACCGGCCTGAGCGGGTCACGTCGCTCGGACGTGCCTCTCGACGGTGTGGAGCGTGACGTCGCCCAGGACGCCGCCGTCGGCGACGGCCGTCAGGTAGGTGCAGTGCGGCTGCCTCCGGCGGTCCGTGGGCGAGCCCGGGTTGAGCAGCCGCAGGCCGGTGTCGCTGGTCGTGTCCCACGGGATGTGGCTGTGGCCGAAGACGAGCACGTCGACGTCGGCGTACAGCTCGCTGCACCGCTTCTCACGACCCTGGGACGGGCCGGTCTCGTGCACCACGGCGAACCGGACGCCGTCGATCTCGACGCGGGCGACCTCCGGGAGGCGCTCGCGGAAGGCGCCGTGGTCGTTGTTGCCCCACACGGCGACGAGCCTGGCTGCCCTGGCCTCGAGCTCGTCGAGGAGGCGCTCGTCGACCCAGTCGCCCGCGTGGATGACCACGTCCGCGTCCTCCACCGCCTCCCACAGCTGCGCAGGCAGGGTGCGTGCCCGCGTGGGCACGTGGGTGTCCGCCACGATGAGGAGCCGGGTCGACATGGCCCCAGTAAACACACCGCGCGAGGAGCGCTCCCGACCGTCGACGTGACGGGCCGGTCGTGCCAGAGTGGCGAAGCATGTCGAAGGTGGCGATCGTCGGTGCGGGCGCGGTGGGTACGGCGATCGCCTACGCGGCGCAGATCCGCGGGGTCTGCCGCGAGCTGGCGCTCTTCGACCTCAACGCCCCCAAGGTGCGCGCCGAGGTGCTCGACCTCAACCACGGCCTGCAGTTCACCCCGACGGCGCGTATCACGGGCAGTGACGACCTGGCGGTCTGCGCGGACGCCGACGTCGTCGTGATCACAGCGGGGGCGAAGCAGAGGGCCGGCCAGACCCGTCTGGACCTCGCGGCCGCCAACGTCGAGATGTGCCGCGAGCTGGTGCCGGCGCTCGTCGGCCTCGCGCCCGACGCCCTGCTGCTGGTCGTGACCAACCCCGTGGACGTGGTGACGTACGCCGCGCTGCAGTTCTCCGGACTCCCCGCCGGACGTGTCTTCGGCTCCGGCACCGCCCTGGACTCGTCGCGGTTGCGCTTCCTGATCGCCGAGCAGACGGGGGTGGCGGTGCAGAACGTGCACGCCTACATCGCCGGCGAGCACGGCGACTCCGAGGTGCCGCTGTGGTCCACGGCGACGATCGGCGGCATACCCGTCCAGGACTGGGGGACGGGCGCGAGCCGGCTGGACGCCGGGGCGCGGTCGCGCATCCACGAGCGGGTCGTGTCGGCGGCCTACGAGATCATCGCGGGCAAGGGAGCCACCAGCCTCGCGATCGGTCTCGCGGTCTCGCGGATCCTCGAGGCGATCCTGCACGACGAGCACCGCGTGCTCCCGGTGACGTCGCGGCTCGACGGGGTGCACGGGCTGTCCGACGTCTGCCTGTCGATGCCGTCGGTCGTCGGGCGGGCAGGGGTCGAGAGCGTGCTGGCCACGCCGCTCAGCGCCGAGGAGGAGCGGCAGCTCCTCGACTCGGCCGAGACCGTGCGGGCGGTCGCGCGGAGCCTGGGGCTCTAGGTGTCCGTCGTGCCCGCGGTCGACGCGGAGCCGGCGTCGTGGCTGATCGGGACGGGCGTCGACTGGATGGACCTCGTCCGGTACGGACCTCCGGGCTTCGAGGCGTACGTGCGGATCGGGCTGACCGGCGAGCCGGCCCCCGACTCGCTCCGCGCGGCGCTGGCGACCCTGGCCGGGCACACGACGACGCCGGAGATCGGGTACGCCGCGATCTGGGAGGGCTGGACCACGGGGCCCGTCCCTGGTGCGCCGGTCGTGCGCATCCCGAACCGGACGATGGTGCTCTTCACCGGCCCGGTCGCGGTGCTCAGGGACGCGCCGGCGATGGCGTGGTTCGGGGCCTCGGCCGGTCGGAACCAGGAGCGCACCTCGTCTGGCCGGAGGACCGCGCCTGGTGCCTGGCCTGCGAGGTCGACGAGGAGATCGAGTTCACCGTGGGGTGCTCGGACGCGGTGGCGCAGGCGCTGACGGCCGCACTGCCCGGAGCTGTACGTCGCGTGGGCTACGGGGAGAAGACTCCGCTCTACCGGGAATGACCAGGGGAGACGGGCCATGACGGTAGGTCGTGGCGAGGCGCCGGGAGGGGATGCGCTCGCACGCGCGTGCGCAAGGTGCTGCCCGACGCGGGGAGCTCGACACCCCGCACGGCACCGTCAGCTCCTGACTGCGTCGTCACGAGCGGGCACTTCCGTGCGCTAAAGCACGCCGACCGGGCGCTTCCGTGCGCTTCACGCACGCCGAGCGGGCACTTCCTGCGCTGAAGCACGCCGAGCTCCCCTTCCGACGCGCAGGCTCGGTTGCAGTGGGGCGCCGCCCTTCGCGTCCAAGCGCATCTGATCCACAGACTCATGTTGGGTATGGAACCAGAACATTTGTTCGAATAAACTTCTTGTACGCCGCCGGTCCCGCCCGTGGGACCACCCAGCGGCCGATCAGCGGGGGGCTGACATGACGAGCGGACACCTGGTCCAGGAGTGTGGTGAGGCGATCTCGGCCGCGCTGGACAAGGTCGGCCAGGTCGAGCTGTTCTACTTGTCGCCGGCCGAGAAGGCCGCTGCGCTGGTGGAGCTGGCGCGGCTGGAGTCGCGGGTGGCGTCGGTCCGCCTTCGGTTGATGGCCGTCGCCGACGACGTGGCCGAAGAGGCGGGTGACCGAGACGTGGCGGCGTGGTTCCAGCGGGCCGTGCGGGCCGATCGTGGCCGGGCACGTCGGGACATGACGCTGGCCAGGTCGCTGGCCGAGCGATGGACGGTGCTCGCCGACGGGCATGGGTCCGGGGAGGTGTCGACGGCGCAGGCCGATGTCATCGGCCGCGCGCTGGATGACCTCCCCGACGACACCCCGGCGGACGTCGTGAGAGATGCGGAGCGGGTGCTGGTCGAGCACGCCGCCACGTTCACCCCGAGCGAGCTGCGGGTCCTGGGCGGCCGGATCCTCGACGTCGTCGCCCCCGAGGTCGGGGAGGACCACGAACGCAAACGCCTCGAGGACCAAGAACGCCGCGCCCGCAAGACCACCAGCCTCACCACCCGCTGCCACGGGGACGGGACGACGACGATCCGGATCCGGGTGCCTGACGCCACGGCCGGCCGGTTGCTGACGTACCTGCACGCGTGGACCAACCCCCGCAAGGACGACGGCTCCCACGCCAGCGGGGGCGAGCAGAGCGCCGTGCCGTACGCGACCCGTCTCGGTCATGCGTTCTGCGCGCTGCTGGAGCACCTCGACCCGACGAAGCTCCCCCGCCACGGAGGGACCGCCACCTCGGTGGTCATCACCATGGACTTCGACACCCTCGTCAGTGGGCTCGGGGTCGCGACCACCGACACCGGCCACCGCATCAGCGCCTCCGAAGCCCGGCGCCTGGTCTGCAACGCCGGCCTCATCCCGGCCGTCCTGGG
>NZ_JBFUKA010000114.1:0-11030 GCF_056401085.1 Nocardioides sp. P4_G4 | reverse complement strand
GTACGACCCCAGGAGCCGAAGGCCCGCTCGGCGGCGGCGTAGGCGCGGTCCACGTCCTCGGCGCCCGACAGCGGGGCGTGGGCGTAGACCTCCCCGGTGCTGGGGTCCAGCACCTCGTAGGTCTCCCCGGACACCGAGTCGACGGCCACCCCGTCGACGACGTTGCGGAAGGTCTGGGGGTCAGTGTGCTGGGCCATGGGGGCGAGCCTAGATGATTCCCGTAGTAAATCGGGAGGTCTGGCGACGGATTTCGTCGTCAGATGGACACGGGACACGCGGATCGCTTGCACTTCGGGGCTCTGGGCGAGCACCATGGATCCATGACCGACCCTCGCCACCCGGACTACGACCACCTCCAGCGGGCCGCCAAGGACCACCTGTGGCTGCACTTCACCCGGCAGGGGGCCTACGACCAGGCGGACGTGCCCGTGATGGTCCGTGGCGAGGGCGCCTACCTGTGGGACGCCACGGGCAAGAGGTACCTCGACGGCCTGGCCGGTCTCTTCGTCTCCCAGCTGGGCCACGGTCGCACCGAGCTGGCCGACGCCGCGGCCGCCCAGGCCCGCGAGCTGGCCTTCATGCCGCTGTGGTCCTACGCGCACCCGCCGGCCATCGAGCTCGCCGAGAAGATCGCGTCGTACGCGCCCGGCGACCTCAACCGGGTCTTCTTCACCTCCGGTGGCGGCGAGGCCGTCGAGACCGCGTGGAAGCTGGCGAAGAACTACTTCAAGCTCGTCGGCAAGCCGATGAAGCACAAGGTCATCAGCCGGGCCATCGCCTACCACGGCACCACCCAGGGGGCGTTGTCGATCACCGGGCTGCCCCTGCTCAAGCAGCAGTTCGAGCCGCTCGTGCCCTCGACGTTCCGGGTGCCCAACACCAACAGCTACCGCGCCTCGGACATCACCTCGGGACACCACGACGGCAGCGACCCGGAGGCGTTCGGCCGGTGGGCCGCGGACCAGATCGCGATCGCCATCGAGAACGAGGGCCCCGACAYGGTCGCGGCCGTCTTCCTCGAGCCCGTGCAGAACGCCGGCGGCTGCTTCCCTCCCCCGCCCGGCTACTTCCAGCGGGTGCGCGAGATCTGCGACGAGTACGACGTCCTGCTCGTCTCCGACGAGGTGATCTGCGCCTTCGGGCGCCTCGGCCACATGTTCGGCGCCGAGCGCTACGGCTACCAGCCCGACATGATCACCTGCGCCAAGGGACTCACCTCGGGCTACGCCCCCCTCGGCGCCATGATCGCCAACGAGAAGCTCATCGCGCCCTTCCTCGAGGACAAGGCGATGTTCGCCCACGGCTACACCTTCGGCGGACACCCGGTCTCGACGGCCGTCGGCCTGCGCAACCTCCAGCTCTTCGAGGAGGAGAAGATCCTCGAGCACGTCCGCGAGAACGAGCCCCGCTGCCGCGCGATCCTCGAGCGRCTCCTGGACCTGCCCATCGTCGGCGACGTCCGCGGCGACGGCTTCTTCTACGGGATCGAGCTGGTCAAGGACAAGGCCACCAAGGAGTCCTTCACCGACGAGGAGTGCGAGCGCATCCTCTACGGCTTCGTGTCCAAGCAGCTGTACGCCGAGGGCCTCTACTGCCGCGCCGACGACCGCGGCGACCCGGTCGTCCAGCTCGCCCCGCCGCTCATCTGCGGTCCCGAGCACTTCGAGGAGATGGAGCAGATCCTCCGCGTCGTGCTCGACAAGGCGTACTCGATGCTCTGAGGCCCTCGGGCCCCGGTCCGACTGTGCTTCCCTGCCGTCGGATGTTCCGCGCTGGACCGCCGGGAGGCCGTGCGTCAGGTACGGGCCCGGATCCTCCGACGGTTGCCGAGCTCACCGACGACGACGATGGTCACCGCGATCGCGAACATGAGCGTCCCCACCACGTTGACCTGCATGGGTACGCCGCGCTGCGCGACGCCCCAGACGTACATCGGGAACGTCGTGGTCGTGCCCGCGTTGAGGTTGGTGATGATGAAGTCGTCGAACGACAGGGAAAAGCTCAGCAGCGCAGCGCCGAGGATGCCCGGGAAGACGAGCGGGAACGTCACCCGCCAGAACGTCTGGGCCGGGGTGGCGTACAGGTCCATCGCCGCCTGCTCCAGGTTGTCGTCCATGCCGGCCAGCCGGGCCCGGACGGTGACCACGACGAAGGACAGGCAGAACATCACGTGGGCGACGAAGATGGTCCCGAAGCCGAGCTGACCGCTGAAGCCGGTGGCGACGAAGAGCGCCAGCAGCGAGGACCCGAGGACGATCTCGGGCGCGGCCATCGGCAGGAAGACGAGCAGGTTGCTGGCCGAGCGACCGGCGAACTGGTGGCGCACCAGCGCGAACGCCGCGAGCGTGCCGAGGACCGTCGCGACCGCCGTCGCGAGAAGGCCGATCTCGACACTGCGGACCAGCGCGTCGCACATGCTCGGGTCGGCGCAGGGATTGGCCCAGTTGTCGAGGGTGAACGCGTTGAAGGCGTAGACGTTGCGGCTCGCGGGATCGTTGAAGCTCATCAGCACCACCACCGCGATGGGGATGAACGTGTACACGAGGACCAGCAGGCCGAGGATCAGCACCAGGTGATCGCGAAGCCATCTCACAACAGCTCCTCCGTTCCGGCTCGGCGGACGTAGACCAGCACCATCACGACGATCAGGGCCATCAGGGTCATGGAGAGCGCCGCGGCCGTCGGGTAGTCGTTGGCGTCGGTGAACAGGCTCTGGATCGTGCCGCCGATCATCCGCTGGTTGGGCGAGCCGAGCAGCTCGGCGTTGATGAAGTCGCCGGACGCAGGGATGAAGGTGAGCAGCGTCCCGGACACGACGCCGGGCAGCGACAGCGGCCAGGTGACCTTGAAGAACCCGACCGCCGGGTGGGCGTAGAGGTCGCCGGACGCCTCGATGAGACGCGGGTCGATCTTGTCCAGGCTGGCGTAGAGGGGCAGCACCATGAAGGGCAGGAAGTTGTAGGTCAGGCCGGCGACCACCGCGATCGGCGTGGCCAGCAGCCGGTCACCCTCGCCGAGCAGGTGGAGGAACTGGAGCGTGCCGACCACCAAGCCGTCGTCGGCGAGGATCAGCTTCCACGACAGGGTGCGGACCAGGAAGCTGGTGAAGAACGGCGCCACGACCAGCACCAGCATCAGGTTCTTCCACCGGCCGGCCTTGAAGGCGATCGCGTAGGCCAGCACGTAGCCCAGGACCAGGCAGAACGCGGTGGCCAGGGCGCCGTACCAGAGCGAGCGCACCAGGGGCCGCCAGTACTCGCGCAGCGCGTCGACGTAGTTCTCGAACGCCCAGGTCATGTCGTAGCCCCGGAAGTCCGACCCGGCCGGGTCGTAGAGGCTGGTCGCGACGAGCGAGTAGAACGGCACCACGAAGAAGAGCAGCAGCCACAGCATGGCGGGCAGGAGCAGCAGGTAGCCGATCCGCCCGCGGTGACGACCGGTCTCGGCCGGGGCCTGCACCGCCGCCTCGGTCGTGTCGGGCGGTGCGACGCCCGCCGTGCTGGTCACTCAGGCCCCCGCGCGCTCGGCCGCGCCGGCGTCGGCGTCCTGCTCGCGGTCGAGGAGGAAGGCGTACTCCGGTCGCCAGGACAGCTCGACCTGCTCACCCTGCCGGAAGAGCCGCGTCCGGCCGGTGTTCTGCTGGAAGACCTGCAGCTCCTGGCCCCACGGCATCCGGACGAGGTACTGCGTGCTGACGCCGACGAAGCTGACGTCGCTGACGACACCGCCGCCGATGGTGTGGCCCGGCGCGTCGAGCTCCTCACCCGGCTGCCCGATGAGGACCTTCTCGGGGCGGATGCCGACCCAGCCTCGGTCCGAGTCGGTGTGCGCGCGAGCGGTGGGGACCGAGACGTCGAGGCCGTGCATCTCGACGGTGATGATGTCGGCCGCCCGGTGGCGCACGACGCCCTCGATGAGGTTGGACTGGCCCAGGAAGTTGGCGACGAAGGTGCTGCGGGGGTTCTCGTAGAGCTCGGCCGGCGCTCCGAGCTGCTCGATGATGCCACCGTTCATCACCGCCACCGTGTCGGCCATGGTCATGGCCTCCTCCTGGTCGTGGGTGACGTGCACGAAGGTGCGGCCCACCTCCACCTGGATGCGCTTGACCTCGATCTGCATCGCCCGCCGCAGCTTGAGGTCGAGGGCGCCGAGCGGCTCGTCCAGGAGGAGCACCTCGGGGCTGTTGATGAGGGCCCGGGCCAGCGCCACCCGCTGCTGCTGACCACCGGAGAGCTGCGCCGGGCGCTTGCGGGCCTGCTCGACCAGCTCGACCAGCTCGAGCATGTCGCGCACCTGCGTGTCGACGTCCTTCGCCCTGCGCCGACGCAGCCCGAAGGCGATGTTCTCGTAGATGTCGAGGTGCGGGAAGAGCGCGTAGTTCTGGAAGACGGTGTTGACGGGTCGGCGGTACGGCTTGGCGTGGGTGACGTCGTTGCCCGCGAGCGTGATGGTGCCCGAGGTCGGGTCCTCCAGCCCGGCCACCATCCGCAGCGTCGTGGTCTTGCCGCAGCCGGACGGGCCGAGGAGGGCGAAGAAGGACCCGCGCGGCACGTCGAGGTCGAGCGAGCGCACGGCGGTGAACGCCCCGAACTCCTTGGTCACCGCCCGCAGCCGCAGCCCGTCGTACGCCGCATCGTCGCCGCCCTGTCCGGCGGTGGGTGAAGCGGAGGAGGTATCAGCCACCTGTGACATCTGACCAGTCCTTCTCGTATTCGGTGATCTGGCGATCGTCGAGCGGCATGAAGGCCCAGGTCTGCGCGAGCGTCTCCTTGTCCGGGAAGATCAAGGTGTTGTCGACCAGCGAGGGATCGATCTTCTCCATCTCCTCGCGGGCCCCTTCGACCGGGCAGATGTAGTTGACCCAGGCAGCGAGCCGGGCGGCGACGGCGGGGTCGTAGTAGTGGTCGATCCACGCCTCGGCGTTGGCCTGGTGCTCGGCGCCGTTGGGCACGAGCATGTTGTCGCTCCACAGCGACAGCCCCTCCTCCGGTGTCACGAACCGGATGTCGGGGTTCTCGAACTGGAGCTGGATGACGTCACCGGACCAGGCCTCGCAGGCCACGATGTTGCCCGCGGCGAGGTCCTGGACGTAGTCGTTGCCGGTGAAGGCGCGGATCTGTCCGTCGCTGACGGCGCGGTTCAGCCGGTCGATGGCGTCGTCCCACTCGGACTGGTCGAAGTCCTCCGGGTCGGCGCCGATGGTCTTGAGGACGAACCCCATGGTGTCGCGCATCTCCGCGAGCAACGTGACCCGTCCCGCGAGCTCGGGGTCGTCGAGGAGCTGGCTGAAGCTGCCGACCTCGCCGGTCTTCGCCGCGTTGTAGGCGATGCCGGTCAGGCCCGTCTGCCACGGCGCGTGGTAGGTCAGGTCCGGGTCCCACGCGACGCCGCGCAGGGGCTCGATGAGGTTCTTGTGCAGGTTCGGCACCGTGGCCTTGTCCAGCGGCTGGATCCAGCCGAGGCTGATCATCCGCGCGGCCATCCAGTCCGTGAGCACGAACAGGTCGCGACCGACGGGCTCGCACGCGCCGAGCTGGTTGCGCACCTTGGCGTAGAACTCGGCGTTGTCGTTGACGTCGTCGGTGTAGCGCACCGTGATCCCGGTCCGCTCCTCGAACGTGTCGCGGGTGTTGCCCGGGTCGCGGCGCGGGTCGATATAGCCGGGCCAGTTGGACACCACCACGAGCGGGTCCTCGGCGGAGCGGTCGGTCGCCGCACAGTCGGCAGGATCCTGCTGGGCACCGGCCTGGCCGAAGAACGGCAGCACCGCCGCGCTGGCGCCGACGAACGCGAGTCCTCCGACGCCCCGCAGGACCGTACGACGAGTGGCTGCGCTCCGTGGTCCCGACGCACGGACGGGTGGTCCGGGTGTCACGAGACTCCCCTCCCGGCGTGCATCGACCAACTCCCGTCGTGATGTGGCGTGCTACGGATAGTGCCACTGCGGACCCTCTCCGGCAAGGAAAACCGTCGAAATGAAACATCCCGGCAACGAAATCGCTTGTTTGGCGACATCTTTGCTTTGACCCTGCGGGTCGCGTCCTGCCAGAGTGCGGCCATGACCCGCAACCACGACAGGGCGCCGGTGCACCTCGACGACGTCTCGAAGGCGATCATCGAGCAGCTCCAGCAGGACGGCCGACGCTCGTACGCCGCGATCGGCAAGGTGGTGGGCCTCTCGGAGGCCGCCGTGCGCCAGCGGGTGCAGCGACTCATCGACGGCGGGGTCATGCAGGTCGTGGCCGTCACCGACCCCCTCGAGCTCGGCTTCGCCCGCCAGGCCATGGTCGGGGTGCGGGTCCAGGGCCCGCTCGAGTCGGTCGCCGACGCGCTGGCCGCTCTCGACGAGGTCGACTACGTCGTCATCACGGCCGGCTCCTTCGACCTGCTCGTCGAGGTGGTGTGCGAGAGCGACGACCACCTGCTCGACCTCATCTCCTCACGCATCCGCACCGTGGAGGGCGTGGTCGCCACCGAGACGTTCATGTACCTGAGCCTGCGCAAGCAGACGTACTCGTGGGGCGTGCGCTGATCGCGTCGTACCAGGCTCAGGCCGGGCCGCTCCCCGCGAACGCCGCGTCGAGCACGTCGAACGCCTCGTGCAGCTCCGCGTCGGAGATGGCGAGCGGCGGCAGGAAGCGCAGCACGTTGCCGTAGGTGCCGCAGGTGAGCACGACGACGCCGTTGCGGTGCGCCTCGGCGGCCACCGCCTTCGCGGTCGCCGGGTCGGGGGTGGTGGTGCCGGCCTCGACGAGCTCGACGGCCATCATCGCGCCGCGACCCCGCACGTCGCCGACGCGCGGGTCGGCGGACCGGATGCGGTCCAGGCGCTCGGTGAGGATGCGCTCCACCTGGACGGCCCGCTCGACCAGGCCCTCCTCGAGGATCGTGTCCATGACGGCAAGGGCGGCGGCGCAGGCGAGGGGGTTGCCGCCGTACGTCCCACCGAGGCCGCCCACGTGGACGGCGTCCATCATCTCGGCGCGGCCGGTGACGGCCGAGAGCGGGAGGCCTCCGGCGATGCCCTTGGCGGTGACGATGAGGTCGGGCACGACGCCCTCGTGCTCGGAGGCGAACATCGCTCCCGTGCGGGCGAAGCCGGTCTGCACCTCGTCGGCGACGAAGACGACCCCGTGGGCCCGGCACCACTCGGCCAGCGCGGGCAGGAAGCCGGGCGCGGGCACGATGAAGCCGCCCTCCCCCTGGATGGGCTCGATGACGAGCGCCGCGAGGTTGGCGGCACCGACCTGCTTGTCGATGAGGTCGATGGCGCGGGCCGCAGCCTCCGCGCCCGACAGGTCGCCGTCGCGGAATGGGTAGGACAGCGGTGCCCGGTAGACCTCGGACGCGAAGGGACCGAAGCCGGACTTGTACGGCATCGACTTGGCCGTCATCGCCATCGTGAGGTTGGTGCGCCCGTGGTACGCGTGGTCGAAGGCGACGACCGCCTGCCGGCCGGTGTGGGACCGGGCGATCTTGACGGCGTTCTCGACCGCCTCGGCGCCGGAGTTGAAGAGCACGGTCCGCTTGTCGTGGTCGCCCGGGGTGAGGGCGTTGAGCCGCTCGGCCACCGCGACGTACCCCTCGTAGGGCGTGATCATGAAGCAGGTGTGGGTGAACGCCGCGACCTGCTCCTGCACGGCGGCCACGACCCGGGGCGCGCTCGAGCCGACTGTGGTGACCGCGATCCCCGACCCGAGGTCGATGAGCACGTTGCCGTCGACGTCCTCGACGACGCCGCCGTGCGCGCGGACGGCGTAGACCGGCATGGTCGTGCCGACACCCGCGGCGACCGCGGCGGACTTGCGGGCGGCGAGCTCGCGCGACCGCGGCCCGGGGAGCTCGGTGACGAGGCGGCGTGAGCCGGTCGCCGAGACGGCGGACGGGGGCAGGGTGCTGGTCATGGTGGGGCTACCTCTCGGAGTCTGCGCGGACCGATGACGTGGGTGCGGCGAGGATCCGCTGGGCCGCGGCCTCCCCCATGCGGATGCCGCCGTCGACGTGCTGGAAGCCGAGTCCGGCGATGTCGCTGCTCGCGAACGACAGCGGGCCGACGTCCTCGCGCGTCAGCGGCCCGAAGCGGGTCAGCGAGCCGGTGGCGAAGCTCGTGGCGTAGGCGCCCGCGGTCCACTCGTCGTGCATCCACGGGCTCTCGTAGTAGCCGACCGGCTCCAGCGCCCGGTCGCCGTAGTAGCCGCGCAGGGACTCGAGGACGCGGCGGCGGCGCTCGTCCGGCGCCAGCGCTAGCAGCTCGTCGGCCCGCTCGTCGGAGACGAAGCCGACCAGGGTGCCGCGGGTCTCGTCGGCCACGTCCTCGTTGGTGTTGTCGTAGGCCTCGTGCACGAGCGCGTAGGGGCTGAACGCCGTGCCCGAGAGCCCGGCGTCGCGCCAGAACGGCGTCTCGTAGGTGATGTGCAGCTTGATGACCAGCCCGAAGGACTGCTGCTGTCGCATCTGCTGGTGCGCGGCGGGCAGGGCCGGGGCGAAGGCCAGGCGGGCGACCAGCGTCGGGGGCACCGCCAGCAGGGCGTGCCCTGCGGTGATCGTCGTGCCGGCGGCGGACACGGTCACGCCGTCGCTGTCCCAGTCGATCGCCGTCACCGGGGTGCCGAGGCGCACGGCGTCGCCGAGGCGCTCGGCGAGGCGGAGCGGGACCTCCTGGAGCCCGCCCACGACGCGCCGGTCGAGGATGAAGTCGGCGTCGACGAGGTTGCTGAAGCTCCCGGCACTCGCCGCCATCAGGACCGCGGTGAGGGCGGAGAAGGCATGGGTTGGCTTGGTGAGCATCGCCGGCCCGACGTAGAGCGCGATGTTGTCGCGCGCCTCGAGGTCGTCGGTGGCACGGTCCAGCCACTCCGCGAAGGTGATCCGGTCGAGCTCGTCCGCGTCGGGGTGCAGCCACGGCCGGAGCGGGTCCATGTCCTTGGCCAGGCGATCCAGCTCCGCGGTGATCTTCTCGACCTCGGCGGCGGTCCGGTCGGGGACCGGGAAGGCGTCGCCGGTGAAGGTGCGCCGTACGCCGTCGAGGCCGATGTAGACCGACTCGCCCTCGCGATGACGGGGGTACGTCGCGAGGGCGAGCTCGTCCAGCACGGCCAGCAGGGCCGTCTGGTCCGGGGAGACCCACTGGCCGCCGACCTCGAGCCGGACGCCGTCGACGTCGTCGGTCAGCAGGCGCCCGCCGACCCGGTCCCGGGCCTCCAGCACGAGCACCGTCCGTCCGGCCTCCTGCAGCCGGCGGGCCGCGGTGAGGCCGGTGACGCCCGCACCGACCACCACGACGTCGACGTCGCGGTCGGTGGCACCGGTCGGAGCGTGGTGGGTCATGGCGTCAGCCTAGCGCCACTCCACCGATTTCGTTGCTCGGGAGGCGCTGGACAACCGAAATGAGCGGTGGGTGGGACATCACGCTGCCGAAAGCCTCACCCCTGGAAGACAAGACGGCCGTCGGCCCACGTGTGCGTGACCCGCGTCCCGGCGATCGCGGCGGGGTCGCCCGCGAGGAGGTCGGCGTCGACGGCCACGACGTCGGCGGCGTACCCGACCTCGAGCCGAGCGGTGACGTCCTCGAGGCCGTTGAGGTACGCCGTGCCGGTGGTGTAGCCGGCCAGCGCCTCCACCACCGTGAGCGCCTCGTCCGGCAGCAGCGGCTCGACCTCGGGTCCCTGGTCGGGGGCGCGGCGGTTGACCGCGACGTGCATCCCCAGCAGCGGGCCGGCCTCGGTGACCGGCCAGTCGCTGCCACAGGCGAGCCGCGCCCCGGCGCGCAGCAGGGATCCGAAGACGTACTGGTGCTGCCTGGCCGTCTCGGAGACGAAGGGCAGCGTGAGCTCCTCGACCGCCTGGTCGCGACAGGCCCACAGCGGCTGCAGGTTGGCGGTGACCTCGAGCGCGGCGAACCGGGCCACGTCCGCGGGGTCGATGACCTGCAGGTGGGCGAGGTGGTGCCGGTTGCCGCGTGGCCCGTTGACGGTGTGGGCGTGCTCGACGGCGGCGAGGCTGTCGCGCACCGCCCGGTCCCCCAGGGCGTGCACGTGCACCTGGAAGTCCTCGGCGTCCAGCGCGGCGACGTACTCGCGCAGGTCCTCGGCGGCGATGAAGGAGAGCCCGCGGTTGTCGGTGCGGTGGCCGTGCGCGTCGAGGTAGGGGTCGAGCATCGCGGCGGTGTGGGTCTCGCACACGCCGTCCTGCATGATCTTGACGCTGGTCGCCCGGACCCCGGCCCGGGCCGCGCGGCGACGGCGCTTGACCAGCTCGGGCACCTGCTCCAGGCCCCGCTCGCGGTCCCACCACAGCGCCAGCACCACCTTGGCGGTGAGGCGTCCGGAGGCGTGCGCGTCGAGGTAGGTGTCCAGGGTGTCGAGCATCCCGAGCCCGTCGCCGACCAGGGCGTCCTGCCAGCCGACGATGCCGCGGGAGTGCAGGTGCTGTTGCGCCGTCATCAGGGCGGACATCAGCTCGTCCGCGGTCGGCCGGGGCGCGAGGGCGGCGACGAGGTCCATCGCGCCCTCGTGGAGCGCACCCGTGGGCGCGCCGTCCGGGCCGCGCTCGATCCGGCCGTCGGCGGGGTCCGGGGTGCGGGCGTCGATGCCGGCCAGGTCGAGGGCCCGGGTGTTGACCCACGCGGAGTGGTGGTCGCGGTTGGGCAGGAAGACCGGCCGGTCCGGGCAGGCGCGGTCCAGCAGGTCGGCGCCGGGAACCCCTCCGGGGAACGCGTTCATCGACCAGCCGCCGCCGGTGACCCAGGGACGGTCCGGGTGCGAGGCGGCGTACGACGCGATCCGGTCGAGGTAGTCCTCGACGGTGTCCAGGTCGGTGAGGTTGCAGAGGTTGAGCTCGGTGCCCGCCTGCACCGGGTGCACGTGTGAGTCGTGGAAGGCCGGCAGCAGCCAGCGACCGGCGAGGCTCTCGACCTGCGTTCTGGGACCGACGWGGTGGGCGAGGTCGTCGCGGCTGCCGACGCCGCCGACGAGTCCGTCGCGCCGGGCGAGGCCGTCGCCGGCCCAGCGCCCGTCCCGGTACGTCGGGGC
>NZ_JBFUKA010000113.1:0-11098 GCF_056401085.1 Nocardioides sp. P4_G4 | reverse complement strand
ACATAGATGTCCTCCACGGCGGCGATCCCCTCGTAGAGCACGACGACCGACGCGAAGAACGCCGCCCAGACGAGCACGAACAGGCGCGCCTCCTCGCCGATGCCGAGGTAGATGATCACCAGCGGCGACAGGGCGATCGGAGGCAGGGCCCGGCAGAAGTTGATGATCGGGTCGAACATCGCGCGCAGCGTGGGGAACCACGCCAGCGCGAAGGCCACCGGGAGCGAGAGCGTGCAGCCGATGGTGACGCCGATCAGCACCCGCAGGACRCTGAGCCGGATGTCCACCATCAGTCCCTCCGGCTCGCGCAGCCCCGACCACGCAGCGGCGAAGACGTCACCGGGCGTCGGCAGGTCCTTGCCGGTGAGACCGGACGAGGCGGCCAGCCACCACACGGCAATGACCACGGCAAACCCTGCGAGTGACAGGACGGTGCGTCGGAGCGCCGTCACATGTCCTCCTGAGATAAAGTCGAGCGACTTGCTGCACATTAGCATGCACATTGGATGTAATGTGTAACAGGCAATTCTCCTGACGTGAAGGGCATCGCATGCAGGTCGAGATCGAGTACGGCGACGGACACCTCGTGGTGGAGGTCCCCGACGACGCGGTGGTGGTCTCCTCCGACCGCACCGACCACGAGCCGGAGCCGCTGGCCGATCCCGCGGCAGCCACCCGGGCGGCGCTCGACGCCCCGCTCGGCTGTGACCCGATCGCCGGCCTGGTGGGGCCGGGCCAGAAGGTCACCATCGCCTTCCCGGACCGCGTCAAGGGCGGCCAGCACGAGACCGCGCACCGACGGGTGGTCCTGCCCCAGCTGCTCGACGACCTGGAGGCCGCCGGGGTCGCGCCGCAGGACATCCGTCTGGTCTGTGCCATCGGGCTGCACCGCAAGAACCGGTGGGAGGAGTTCGAGGCCTACCTCGGCCGCGACGCCCTCGCCCGGCTCCCCCGCGCCAACGTCGTCAACCACGACGCGGAGGATCCGGACGGCATGGTCGACCTGGGCGAGTCCGCCCTGGGTGACCCCGTGCAGGTCAACCGGGCCGTGGTCGACAGTGACCTCACGATCCTCATCGGGCACACGGCCGGCAACCCGTACGGCGGCTTCAGCGGCGGCTACAAGATGCCCGCCACCGGCCTGACGAGCTGGCGCTCCATCGCCTCCCACCACGCCCCGCGCAGCCTCTACCGCGAGGACTTCGTCCCGGTCTCGACCCGCAGCAGGTTCCGCGACCAGCTCCGGGCGATCGGTCAGCGGATGGAGGAGGTGATGCCCCAGCCGTTCTTCAGCGTCGATGCCGTGCTCGACTCCCGTTCCCGCCAGCTCGGGGTCTACGCCGGGCGGATCCCTGAGGTCGAGAAGGCCTCCTGGCCACTCGCCACCGCCCGCACCGACCTGCGCATCGAGGGCCCCTGGGACGGCCCCGCGGACGTGCTCGTGGTCGGGATCCCCCGCAACTTCCACTACGGGCCGGGCATGGGGTCCAACCCGATCCTGATGACCCAGGCGGTCGGCTCCAGCCTCGTCCGGGCCAAGCGGGCGCTGGTCGACAAGCCCGTCGTGATCGCCGCGGCGGTGTGCGACGGCTGGTTCAACAGCACCGAGTTCCCGCCCTACGAGGCGGCCTTCGAGCGCCTGCAGTCCTGCCAGCACCCTGCGGACATGGTCCGGCACCAGGAGGAGCTCGCCACCGACCCCGAGTGGGTCTACCGCTACCGCCACCACTACGGCTACCACCCGTTCCACGCGTTCTCGATGATCTACGTCGGCGGCATCGCCCGCGAGCACTCCTCGCAGTTCTTCCTCGCCGGCGCCCAGCGACCCGACCTGGCCCGCGCCATGGGCGCCCGCACCACCGCGACCGTCGAGGAGGCGCTGCGCGAGACGGCGGCCGCCCTGGGTCGACCGCCGCGCGTGCTCGTCGTACCCGCCCTCTCCCAGCCGGCCTTCCACCTCACGGCCGGGGGCGCGGGGACGGCGTGAGCACGCCGTGCGGTCCTGCTGCACCCCCGCTGGCTAGGGTGGCGGCGTGAGCCAGCCGATCACCGTGACGACGGTCGCCGAGGGGGTCGCCCGACTCGCCTGGAGTGCCGACACCACGATCGACGAGGTACGCCGCGAGGTCGCCCGCGCTCTCGTCGACCACCCGCGCGTCGAGACGCTCGTCGATCCCGACGACCAGGCGGCGCAGCGGACGGCGACCTGGTCGGGGATGCACCGCGAGGGCGTCATGCGTGGCGTCACCGTCGCGGACGGACCGGTCGACCGCATCGTCTACGCCCGGCTCGCGACCGACGCGTCGGTCAACGAGCCCGGCGGCTTCCGTGCGCTGCTCAACTCGTTCCTCCCGCRCAAGCGGGCGATCAGCCAGATGCTGCTGCGCGACCCGGACGACCGCGTGCTGCTGTGCCGGCTCACCTACAAACAGGACTGGGACCTGCCGGGCGGCGTCGTCGAGGTCGGCGAGTCGCCCCGGCTCGCCGCGGCTCGCGAGGTCGAGGAGGAGCTCGGACTCACCCTGGAGCCCGGGGCGCTGCTGCTCACCGACTGGCTCCCTCCGTGGGGCGGCTGGGACGACGCCGTCTGCCTGGTCTTCGACGGCGGGGTGCACGAGACGTCGGTCCTGGACACGGTGGTCAAGCAGGAGCGCGAGATCCGCGACGTCCGGTTCTGCACGCTCGACGAGGTGCGCGAGCTGGCGGCCRACTTCACGGCTCGCCGCGTCGAGGCGGCCCTCACGGGCGAGGGCGACTACACCGAGTCCGGGCGCTGATCCACCGCCCTCCTCCCCCGGGACACGACTCCCGTCCCGGACTTTGGGGACTCGTCCCTGCTCGGTACTGCCCAATCGGGCGCCGGAGGAGCAAGATGCCTGGGATGAACACTTGGGTCTACGACTTCGCCGACGGTGACCGCGACCAGAAGGACCTGCTCGGGGGCAAGGGGGCCAACCTCGCGGAGATGAGCAACCTCGGGCTCCCCGTCCCACCGGGGTTCACCATCACCACCGAGGCCTGCCGCGCCTTCCTCTCCCACGGCGCCGAGCCCGACGGCCTCTCCGACCAGGTCGGCACGCACCTCGCCTCGCTCGAGCAGGCGATGGGCCGCCGGCTGGGCGACCCCGAGGACCCGCTGCTGGTCAGCGTGCGGTCCGGGGCCAAGTTCTCGATGCCCGGGATGATGGAGACCGTCCTCAACATCGGGCTCAACGACGCCTCCGTGGCCGGGCTGGCCCGGCAGAGCGAGGACGAGCGGTTCGCCATGGACTCCTACCGCCGGTTGCT
Organism: Nocardioides sp. P4_G4; assembly: GCF_056401085.1. NCBI lineage: Bacteria > Bacillati > Actinomycetota > Actinomycetes > Propionibacteriales > Nocardioidaceae > Nocardioides > Nocardioides sp. P4_G4. The sequence continues at coordinate 7,810 of NZ_JBFUKA010000113.1, read as the reverse complement.
GCAGATGTTCGGCGGCACCGTGCTCGGCATCCACGGGGAGCACTTCTCCGACGCGCTCGACGCGGCCAAGGACGCCAAGGGCGTGACCGACGACCTCGATCTCGACGTCGAGGACCTCAGGACCCTCGTCGAGACCTTCAAGGGCATCGTGCGCGAGCACGCCGGCATCGACTTCCCGCAGGATCCCCGCGAGCAGATGGACCGCGCCGTCCGGGCGGTCTTCGAGTCGTGGAACACCCCCCGGGCCGTCCTCTACCGCCGTCAGGAGCAGATCCCCGAGGACCTCGGCACCGCGGTCAACATCCAGGCCATGGTCTTCGGCAACCGGGGCATGACATCAGGCTCGGGCGTCTGCTTCACCCGCGACCCCGCCTCCGGCGACCAGGGCGTCTACGGCGACTACCTCCAGAACGCGCAGGGCGAGGACGTGGTGGCCGGCATCCGCAACACCGTGTCCCTGGCCGACATGGCCGAGGTCGACCGGAAGTCCCACGACGAGCTGCTCGACATCATGTCAACCCTCGAGCACCACTACCGCGACATGTGCGACATCGAGTTCACCGTCGAGCAGGGCAAGCTCTGGATGCTGCAGACCCGGGTCGGCAAGCGCACCCCCGAGGCGGCGTACCGGATCGCGGTGCACATGGTCGACGAGGGGCTCATCGACATGGACGAGGCCCTGCGGCGAGTCACCGGGGAGCAGCTGGCCAACCTGATGTTCCCGCGCTTCGACGCCGGCGCCGACAAGACGCTGCTGGCCGTCGGCATGAACGCCTCCCCCGGCGCCGCCGTGGGCAAGGCGGTCTTCGACTGGGCGACGGCCGTCGAGTGGGCGGACCAGGGCGAGGACGTCATCCTGGTCCGCAAGGAGACGACTCCGGAGGACCTCCACGGGATGATGGTGGCGCGCGGCGTGCTCACCAGCCGCGGCGGCAAGACGTCGCACGCGGCCGTGGTCGCGCGAGGCATGGGGCGCACCTGCGTGTGCGGCGCGGAGGCGCTGGACGTCGACACCCGCGAGGGCGAGTTCACGGTCCGCAACGGGCCCACGATCCGTGAGGGCGACGTCATCTCCATCGACGGCTCGACCGGCGAGGTCTTCCATGGGGCGGTGCCGGTCGTGGACTCGAGCGTGGTGCGGTACTTCGAGGGCGACGACACCGACCAGCCGGTCGTCGAGGCGGTGTCCCGGCTCATGGAGCACGCCGACTCCCTGCGGCGGCTGCACGTGCGCACCAACGCGGACACCGCCCAGGACGCCGCTCGCGCGCGCCGCTTCGGCGCGCAGGGCATCGGCCTGTGCCGCACCGAGCACATGTTCCTCGGCGAGCGCCGCCAGCTGGTGGAGAACCTCATCGTGGCCGAGGACGAGGCCGGCCAGGAGGAGGCCCTGGCCGAGCTCCTGCCCCTCCAGCGCAAGGACTTCCTCGCGATCTTCGAGGCGATGGACGGCCTGCCGGTCACGATCCGCCTCATCGATCCGCCGCTGCACGAGTTCCTCCCCGACATCACCGAGCTCTCCGTCTCGATGGCGGTGGCGGACGTCCGCGGACACCGCAAGAAGCGGCAGCGCACGCTCCTCGCCGCGGTCCAGCGGCTGCACGAGTCCAACCCGATGCTCGGCCTGCGCGGCGTACGACTGGGCATCGTCATCCCCGGCCTCTTCACCATGCAGGCCCGCGCGATCCTCGAGGCGGCCGCCGAGCGCATCCGCAACGGAGGCCGCGCCGAGCCGGAGATCATGATCCCGCTGGTGGCCAGCGTCCGCGAGCTCGACCTGGTCAAGCGCCGGATCGTGCAGATCGCCCGCGACGTCGAGGCCGAGCTGCACGTCGAGATCCCGCACAAGATCGGCACCATGATCGAGCTGCCACGCGCCGCACTGACGGCCGGYTCGATCGCCGACTCCGCCGACTTCTTCTCCTTCGGCACCAACGACCTGACCCAGATGACCTGGGGCTTCTCCCGCGACGACGTCGAGGCGTCGTTCTTCAGCACCTACCTCGAGCAGGGGGTGTTCCCGGTGTCACCGTTCGAGTCTCTCGACGTGGAGGGCGTCGGTGCACTGGTACGTCGCGCGGTCACCGACGGGCGCGCGGCCAACCCCGACCTGCACCTCGGCGTGTGCGGCGAGCACGGCGGCGATCCCGCCTCGATCCACTTCTTCGACGAGGTGGGCCTGGACTACGTGTCCTGCTCTCCCTTCCGGGTGCCCGTCGCGCGGCTGGAGGCCGGGCGGGCGGCCCTGGGCGAGACCGAGAACTGACCGGGCATCGACCGGCCGGCGTTCGACGGCCGGCCGGTCGACGTCCGGGAGCTCAAGGCGCCGTCAGGCGGCGCTCCGCCTCGGGCGCCGACGTCGCCACCGGCCCGGGCCGCAGCGCGACCAGGGCGCCGACGAGCAGCAGGACGCCCCCACCGGCCTCGGCCGCGTTGGGCACCTGGTCGAGCAGCAGCCAGGCGGAGACCATCGCCACGACGGGGGCCAGCAGCACCCACGGCACCACGGCGGCGGAAGGCCAGCGGCCCAGCAACCCGGTGAAGATGCCGTAGCCCACCAGGGACGCGAGCCCGGCGGTGTACACCGTCGACACCACCGCCTGCCACGAGAAGCCGGCCAGGGCGGCACCGACCACATCAGGTCCGTCCACGAGCAGGGAGAGCCCCAGCAACGGCAGCGGGACGACCAGGGCCGACCAGACGGTGAGCGACAACCCGCCGCTGACGCCCGCGCCGCGGGCGACCACGTTGCCCACGCCCCACGAGAGGGCTGCCGCCAGGCAGAGCAGGAGCGCGACGGCCGGTACGTCGCCGCCCCGTCCGACGCCGACGACGACGAGACCCAGGGTGCCCAGCGCCACCCCGGAGACCTGGGACCTCGTCGGCAGCTCGCGGAGCACACCTGCCGCGATGACGATGGTGAGGACGACCTGGGCCTGCAGGACGAGCGCGGCCAGGCCGGGYGGCATCCCGGCCGCCATCGAGACGTAGAGGAAGCCGAACTGGCCCAGCGACATGAAGGCGCCCACGGCCAGGACCACGCGCCACGGCGCCTCCGGGCGGCGGACGAGGCAGATCGCCGGGAGCAGCACGGCGGTGAAGCGCACGGCTGCGAAGAGCAGTGGCGGGACGCCGTCCATGCCCCAGTCGATGACCACGAAGTTGAGGCCCCAGATGGTGGCGACGAGGGCGGCCAGGAGCGAGTCGCGGAGGGTCACGTGCTCCAGTCTGGGGCCCGGTCACCATGAAGCACCAGCAAATGAATGTCCCGCCGTCCATGTAGCATCTCTGCATGATCGACCTGGCCGCCCTCGCCTCGCTCCGCGCGGTCGACACCCACGGTTCCGTGGTCGCCGCCGCCGACGCCCTCGGCTACACCCCCAGCGCGGTGTCGCAGCAGGTCAAGCGCCTGGAGCGACAGGCGGGAGTGGCGCTGCTCGAGCGGGTGGGTCGCGGGGTCGTGCTCACCGGGCCCGGGCGGCACCTGGTCGACGCCGGCGGCCGGCTGCTCACCGACCTCGAGGGACTGGAGTCGTCGCTGCTCCGCGACACCGGCCGGGTCGCCGGCCACCTGCGGGTGGCGGCGTTCTCCACGGCGATGCGAGGACGCGTGGCGCCGTCGGTGCGGGCCCTCCTGGACACCCATCCGGACCTCGCCCTCACCCTGGCCGAGCACGAGCCCTGGCAGACCGTCGACCTCGTCGCAACGGGTCAGGTCGACCTCGGGCTGGTGCACAGCTGGGGCGACGTGCCGCTGGAGATCCCCGAGCACGTCGTGGCCACGACGGTGGGCCACGACGTCGCCGACGTGGTGGTGCACCGTGACCACCGGCTGGCCGGCCGCACCCGCGTCTCGCCGCGCGACCTGCTCGACGAGGCCTGGGTCGCCACCCCGGAGGGGACGATCTGTCGCCAGTGGCTCCGCCGGATGTACGACGGCACCGGCCGCCTGCCGCGCATCGCCCACGTGGCCATGGAGTTCGACAGCCACCTGGCCCTGGTCGGCGCCGGGCTGGGGATCGCGCTCGTCCCCCGCCTCGGCCGCTCGCCCCTCGCCGACGACGTCGTCGCGGTGGCCGCACACCGGCCGACACCCACGCGGGAGCTGGTGGTCCTGCACCGCGCATCGATGGGCGACTCCCCCGCGGTCCGCGCCGTGGTCGCCGCACTCTCCTGACGAGCTGTGTGTGGCTTCGGTGTCACCAAGTGACACCGAAGCCACACACAACCCCGGGAGGGAGACCTGCCCGGCTCAGAACAGGGCAGAAGCCAGGTTGCGACGGCCCGCGAGCACCCGCTCGTCGTCGTTGCCCACGGCCGCGAAGAGGCCGAGGAGGTGGTCGCGGGCCTGGGTGCGGTCCGCGTCCGACGTCCGGGCGACGAGGGCGACCAGCCTGTTGAAGGCGTCCTCGACGTGGCCGCCGAGGAGGTCGAGGTCGGCCACCAGGGTCTGCGCCTCGACGTCGTCGGGGGCATCCGCTGCGGCCGCACGGGCGGCGTGCAGGTCGGCACCCTGGGTGCGCTGGAGGACCTTGGCCATGGCCAGGCCGGCGGCGGCCTCGGCGTCGGCCGGGTTGGCGTCGACGAGCTTCTGGTACTCCGCCACCGCGCCCTCGATGTCGCCCGCGCCGAGGGCGTCCTGGGCGGCGGCGTACCGCGGGTCGACCTGCTCCTCGTCGTCACCGGTCGCGGGCGCGCCGGAGCGGGGCTGGTGGCGACCGGAGATGCCCTGGGTGGTGAGCTGCTCGAAGAGCTGGCCGAAGAGCGTCGAGAGCTCCTCGCGCGACAGGGCACCGGGGATCGGCTGCGTCACGGGCCGACCGTCGAGCACCACCAGCATCAGGGGCACCTGCGGGATCTGCATCGCCTGCGCGATCTCCGGGGCGGCGTCGATGTCGACGAGACCGGCGAGGAGGCGTCCGTCCTGGCCCTCGACCACGGCGGCCACGTCGGCGGCGTACGCCTCGCTGCCCGGCGCCTGCGTCGCGGAGTGGAAGACCAGCACGACCGGAGCGGTCATCGACTCCTGGAGCATCTGCTGGAGGTTGTCCTGGGTGACGTCCACGGAGTACGACGACCCTCCGGCGGAGCCCGTCGAGGGCGCGGCTCCGGCGGCGGGAGCGGACGCCGGACGCTTCAGGCCGGACAGGTCGACGGCACCGGGACGGGAGAAGGGCTGCTGGCTCATGCCCCCATTCTCCCCACAGACCCGCACGGCGGTCGAATGGGCTCCCGCCTTCCCGGCTAGCCTCCTCGCGTGAGCGTCGTGCGAAGGATCGTCGGGCGCCACGGCCACAACCTCGTGCTGCTCACCCGCTTCGCCGTCGTCGGCGCCAGCGGGGTGGTCGTCAACCTCCTCGTGCTGGTGCTCCTGCACAGGGTCGGCCCGCCCTTCGAGGACGTGGTCGTCGGCCTCCCGGCCAGCGACTTCAACGTCCGCTGGTACCACCTCTACTCGACGCTGGCCTTCCTCGTCGCCAACCTGTGGAACTTCCAGCTCAACCGCAGCTGGACCTTCCGCAGCGCCCGCCACGCACGGTGGTGGCGCGAGTACTGGCCCTTCCTGACGGTCGGTCTCGCCGGCCAGGTGATCGGCCTGGCGCTGCTGACCGTGCTGCTCCACCCCGGCTCGCCGCTGGCCCTGCCGACCTCGGTGCTCGACGGCTCGACCGGCTTCCGCAACCGGCTCTACTGGGGCCAGCTCATCGTCATCGCGGTGGTGACGCCGCTCGGCTTCGTGCTCAACAAGATCTGGACCTTCGGCGCCGTCCGCACCCACCACCGCGAGCTCGCCGACCCCGTCCACGCGCACGACCTGGTGGCCGGCGAGGGCCACCCCGTCCGGCGGCGACCCGAGGAGTAGTCGGCTCCCCGGCAGCGGTCAGACCAGCGCGTCCTCGCGCTCGTCCTCCGGGAGCCGGCGCGGCGCCCGCTGCTTGTCCACCAGCGCGGAGCCCTCGACGTCGAGGTGCGGCAGGATCCGGTCGAGCCAGACCGGCATCCACCAGACCTTGTCCCCCAGCATCGACATCACCGCGGGGGTGAGCGTCATCCGGATGAGGAACGCGTCGAGCAGCACGCCGACCGCGAGGCCGAGGCCGATCGGGCGGGCCATCGTCATGTGCGACCACACGAAGCCGGCGAACACCGACACCATGATCAGCGCCGCCGCCGCGACCACCCGGGCGCCGGAGGCGAAGCCGGTGTGCACCGCCCGGCGGGCGTCCTGCCCGTGCACGTAGGACTCGCGCATGCCGGACACCAGGAACATCTGGTAGTCCATGGCCAGGCCGAAGAGGATGCCGATGAGCAGCGTCGGCATGAAGCTCAGCACCGCGCCCGGGTTGTGCACGTCGAAGACGCCACCGAGCCAGCCCCACTGGTAGACCGCCACGATCACGCCGAAGCTCGCCACCACCGACAGCAGGAAGCCCGCGGTCGCGATGATCGGCACCAGCACCGAGCGGAACACGATGGTGAGCAGCACCAGGGACAGGCCGATGACCAGCACCAGGTAGAGCGGGAGTGCGTCGGCGAGCTTCTGGGAGACCTCGATGTTGGCCACCGTGGCCCCCGTGACGCCCACGTCGACGCCGTCGGCGGCCAGCTCGTCGGTCACCGGGCCGCGCAGCTCGTCGACGATCGCGACGGTGCTCTCGGCGGAGGGCCCGTCCGTGGGGACGACCTGGAACGCGAGCGTGCGGCGGTCCTCGCTGACCCCGATCGGGAGCACGTCGCTGACGCCCTCCACGTCGGCGAGCGCGGAGCCGATGCGGGCCTGCGTGGCAACCACGTCGCCCTGGGCAACAGGTTGCTCGACGTCCGCGGAGACCACGATCGGGCCGTTGGCGCCGGCGCCGAAGGCCTCGCCCACCCGCTCGTAGGCCTGGTACGCCGTCGAGTCCGGCGGCTCGGAGCCACCGTCGGGCAGGCCCAGCCGCAGGGAGAGGGCCGGGATCGCGAGCGCGCTCATCAGGAGCACGACGGCGACCACGGCGGCCGGGGCACGGCGCGTCACGACGGCGACCCACTTCTCGGGCCAGCCGTCCTTGCGGGGTCCCGCCTTCGTCGTACGACGCGGGATCGCGCGCCGACCGGCGAGCGAGAGCAGCGCCGGGGTCAGGGTCAGGGCGACGAGCACGGTGACCAGCACGGTGGCCGCGGCCAGCACACCCATCTGGACGAGCACCGGGATGCCCGAGACCAGCAGGGCGGCCAGGGCGATGACGACCGTCGCGCCGGCGACCACGACGGCCGTGCCGGCCGTGCCGGTGGCCAGGCCGATGCTGTGCCGGACGTCCTCCCGGTCCACCTCGTGCCCGGCGTGGGCCAGGTCAGCGAGCTGGCGCCGGTGCCGGTTGACGATGAAGAGCGCGTAGTCGATGCCCACCGCGAGGCCGAGCATCGCGCCGAGCACGGGGGCCATCTGCTGGAGGTCCAGCCAGTGGGTGAGCGCCAGGGCGCCGAGGAGGCTGACCCCGACCCCGGTGAAGGCCACCGCGAGCGGCATCCCGGCCATCACCAGCGAGCCGAGCATCACCAGCAGCACGACGGCGGCGACGCCGACGCCGATCGCCTCGCCGATGCCCCCGACCTCGGTCGAGAAGACCAGCTCCTGGCCGTAGTCGGCCTCGACACCCGCGTCGGCCAGCTGCGCGCCGGTCTCGGGCACGAGGGCGAGGTCGTCCGGCGAGATCTCCTGCATGCTGGAGTCGAAGCGGATCTGGACGAGGGCCGTGGTGCCGYCCTCGCTGACGAGGCGTACGCCGTCGCCGAGACCCCGCAGCGTGGCTCCGTCGGTGTACTGCTG
>NZ_JBFUKA010000112.1:0-11302 GCF_056401085.1 Nocardioides sp. P4_G4 | reverse complement strand
GAGGTCCACCCGGCCGTCGGTGAACCGGGTCCGGCTGCCCGCGACGCCGTGACTGGGGCCCAGGGTGACGCTGCGTTCGCCGACGTGGGCCAGGTCGCCGGCGGCGGGCGGCAGCCCGACGCTGCGCAGGGTCTGCTCGAGGGTGCGCCGCGGCGCGCTGACCAGGTCCTCGTAGCGCACCCGGGCGGCGTACGGCGCCRCCGCCCCCAGCATGCTGGACTCCAGCTGGAGCGCGGTCCAGAGCACGGCCACGCGGTGGGGGGAGTAGGTCCCCATCACGTCGCCGTCGGTGGACTGGGGCTTGCGGATGCCGGTCTTGCTCCAGGAGTTCGCGACGCCGCGTGAGTCTCGGACCAGGTTGACGACGCGCAGGTCGAGGCCCTCGACCCGGCGAAGCGCGAAGAGCTGGGCGGTGGACTTGCTCGCATCCACCACGACCTCGGCCCCGGCCACGGCGGCGACGGAGCGGTAGAGGCGGTGGTGGACGTCGACGTACTCCTCGAGCTCGCGCTGGTACGACGCGTTGCCACCGGTCACCATCCGCGGGACGTGGCGCTGGCGCACCACCCGGGGCTGCAGGTGCGCCATCCGCTCGGTCACGGAAGACCAGCCGCCGAAGGCGTGCTCCCCGACCTCGGTCCAGAAGGGACAGGCGGAGAAGGGCTCGCCGCACCCGCACCGCTGGTCCTGCGTCGCGACCCTCGAGAAGATCGCGTTCAGCTCACCGGCGTTGACGGATCCGGGGACAGCGCCGAGCATTCGCTCGAGCAGCGTGCTGCCGGAACGGCCCACGCCTACGATGTAGAGCACCTTCAAGACTTCCCCCGGACGTATCGAGCACCCCGATTCCGTTCGCCGTCGAACGGGCTGCGGACCAGACGCTAATCGCGTGGGGGGACCGTGGGTCCCAGTGCAAGATCCATCCCCAATTTGGGGGTACGAACACGAGGAGGACACGTGTCAGCTGCACGACGGGGGACCGGGGGACGCACCCGGGGAAGGGCGTCGGTGGCGGCGCTCGCGGCGCTCGTCGTGTGCGTCGCGGGTGGCTGCGGGGGCGGCGACGACGAGGCGGACGGTGCCGGTGCCCCGCCGACGGCGGCGTCGAGCCCCGACCTGACCGACGCGGACCTGTGGTTGTCGTTCGAGGACAAGGACCTCACCTACGACGGTGGGACGACGTACCCCGACGCCCTCGGCGGCCCCTTCGCCGYCCTCGTGGTGACTGCGAACGCCGGGACGGTCGAGGCGGTCGCGGGGGTGGGCGGTCGCGGCGACGCGGTGGAGTTCCCCGCGGCGTGCGAGGCGTCGACCGGCTGCCCGCGCGCGATGCTGGAGGTCCCGCCCGACCCCGCCCTCGACCCGGGGACCCGGGACTTCGAGTACGGCGCCGCGGTGTGGCTCGCCCCGGACCAGACGGCGAAGGGGTCGAACATCGTCCAGCGCGGTCGGTTCGACACCGGGGGCGGTCAGTGGAAGCTCCAGGTCGACGGCCTCGACGGACGGCCGAGCTGYGTCGTGCGGTCGGGCGAGGACCCGGTCACCGTGCGCTCCACGGTCTCGGTCGCCGACTCGCAGTGRCACCGCGTGGTCTGCCGCCGCGACGCGTCGGGCATCGAGATCGACGTCGACGGCACGGTGGTCCGGCAGGCCGGCGCGACCGGGTCCGTGGACAGCGAGTGGCCGATCCGTGTCGGCAGTCCCGGGGTGGGTGACCTGGACGACCAGTTCCACGGTCGCATCGACGACGTCTTCGTCAGGATCGCCGCCGCCGGCTGAGCCTCAGGCGGGGCGGGCCACCCAGTCGGAGGAGAGCAGCTCGGCGAATGCCTGCTCGGTGCTGCCCCGCAGGACCCACGACCCGTCCGCGGTGTTGAGGTCGGAGTTGAAGTAGGACAACGAGATGACATTGTTCTCGCGGGCGTACGACGCCGCGTCACGGAGCCACTCGGCCGCCAGCCCGGGATTCTGCGGATCCTCGCGGCAGCCGTACTCCCCGATGGCGATCGGGACGTCGCCGAGCCACACCTTCGCCTCGTCGGCCTTGCTGCCGAAGCTGCGCCAGGGCTTGCCGTTGGTGGGCGACCAGGGGTTGTAGATGTCCAGGCCCATCACCGCGGCGTCGGGGACCAGCCACGCCGAGGGGTCGATGTCGTCGCGTACCGGGTCGAAGGTCCAGTGCTGCAGGACGGGCACCACCGTGACCTGCGGAGCCAGGTCGGCGGCGAGCGACATCGCGTGGCGCTGCATGGCGACGAAGTCGGCCGGCTGCATTCCCGGCGGCCCGGCGTCGTTCTCGGGCTCGTGGTGCAGCGTGAAGATGACGGCCTCGCCCGCCTCCCCGAGCGGGCGGAACATGCTGGTCAGGAAGTCGTCGGCCTCGCCCGCGGCGACGGCCTGCCACGTGCGGGGAGGCTTCATCGAGACGTGGGGCAGGCGGCCGTGCGCCAGGTCGTCGCGACACCGGGTGACCAGGTGGGCCGCCTCGTTGCGCAACGGGTCGAAGTAGGACCGGTTGAGGGCGAGGGTCGTGCCCAGGGCGGACTCCCACGCGTCGAGTGAGCGGTGGTAGGGCACCGAGGCGCCGAAGTAGAGGTCGCCCGGCTGCGGGTGGGCGTAGAAGGTGGCCGGCCCGGGCCGGGGGGTCGTCGTCGCCGAGGACCGGCGTGGGGTCGGGGTCGGCGCCGCGGTCCGGGTGCCGGACCGGTCGGCGGAGCAGGACGAGACCGCGGCCGAGACGGCGAGAGCGGCGCCGGCGCGCAGGAGGGCGCGTCGGGCGATCACCATGTCCGGGAACGTAACCGTCACCGACCGGCAGGGACAGCGTGCCCGGTGCAGGTCACCCAAACTGGGGACGGTCGCTGGGAGGTGCCCCCAAAATCGAGGAATCCGGACGCGTACGTCGTCGAGGAGCCTGCCGCTCAGCAGGATGACTCGACCATGAGGACAGAGATCGTGCGTCAGGTCGACGGGCGCGGTTGCGCCCGGCTTCGACGAGTGGCGCCATGACCGGCCCCGTGCTCCTGGTGAGCACGCAGGGCGGCCACCTTGCCCACCTGCTCGCCCTGCGCTCGTGGTGGGAGGGTCGAGACCGTCTCTGGGTGTGCCCCGACACCCCCGACGTGATGGACCGGCTGGACGGCGAGCGCGTGCTGCACTCGCACTCGCCGACGACCCGCAACGTGCCCAACCTGGCCCGCAACGCCGTGCTCGCGGTGCAGCTGCTGCGCCGGGAGCGCCCCTCGCTCGTGGTCAGTGCGGGCGCCGGGGTCGCCGTGCCGTTCTTCGTGGCGGCCTGGGCGCTGGGCATCCCCACGGTCTTCATCGAGGTCTACGACCGGTTCGACAGCCCGACGATGACCGGACGCCTGTGCGGCCCCTTCACCACCCGCCGCATCGTCCAGTGGCAGAGCCAGCTGGAGTTCTACCCCGACGCGCACCTCGTGGGACCGCTGCTATGACGGCCCTCGTCGTCGCGCTCGCCGGCACCGACCACCACCCGTTCGAGCGGTTGGTGCAGTGGGTCGACGCGGAGGCCGCCTGCCACGCCGACGTGCGGTTCGTGGTCCAGCACGGGGCCACGCGCCCCCCGCGGGTGGCCGAGGGCTACGGCTTCCTCACCCATGACCGGCTCGTCGACCTTCTCGCTGAGGCCGCCCTCGTCGTGTGCCACGGCGGTCCGGGCACGATCATGGACGCCCGGGAGGCCGGTCACGTCCCCCTGTGCATCCCTCGCGACCCGCTCCTGGGCGAGCACGTGGACGGCCACCAGCAGCGCTTCGCCTCCCTCGCCGGCGGGTCGGGCGTCGTGCGCGTCGTGCGCACGGCCGAGATCTTCCACGAGGAGCTGGAGAGTGCCCTGCTGCCGGCCGCCGTCCTGCGTGCCGTCGCATCGACCACCCAGGAACGAGACATCGCCCGCGCCCGGGCCGCGGCCGAGCTGGACAGCCTGATCAACCGGCGCCCGACGCGCCACGGCCGTCTGTTCCGGGCCGCCGGCTAGTGGCGGCGCCCGCCCGACCGGTGTGAGGACGTACCCCGAAATGGTGACTTCCGCCGGAGCCGGCCCGACCCCACGTCGTGGATCGAGCAGTGTGACCGCATCAGCGCGGCCGTCGGGGGGCAGTGCGGGCCGAGAGGAAGAGAACGTGCGCGTCACCATCGTGTACCTGGGGGGCTTCGGCCGCTCCGGGTCGACCCTCGTCGAGCGGATGCTGGGCGCCGCGACCTCCTGGGTCAACATCGGCGAGCTGGTCGACCTGGCCAGGTCCGTGGCGCCGGCCGACGAGCTCTGCGGCTGCGGGCAGCCCTTCTCCGCGTGTCCGTTCTGGACGGCCGTCGGCCGGTCCGCCTTCGGTGGGTGGAGCCCGGAGGTCCTCGACCGCCTCGCCGCAGGGCAGCGGGCCGCGGCGAGGCAGCGCCACCTGCCCGGGCTGCTGGCCGGTCGGGCACCGTCGGCCTCACTGACCCGGCTGCGCGCCGACTACGGACGGATCTACAGCGCCGTGGCCGAGGTGTCGGGTGCTCGCGTGGTCGTCGACGCCTCCAAGGGCCCGGCCCTGGGCCTGGCCCTCGCCGGCGCGCCCGACGTCGACCTGCGGGTGCTCAACGTCGTGCGGGACCCTCGAGCCGTCGCCTGGTCGTGGCAGCGCCACGTCGAGCGCCCGCACACCACCGCTGGCTCCGAGGAGATGTGGCGCATCCCTGCGCACCGCTCGGCCGCCCAGTGGAGTGCGCTCCAGCTGGAGATGACGGCCATCGCGACGCTCGGCGGTGTGCGCTCCGCGCGCCTGCGCTACGAGGACTTCGTCACCGACCCGGTCGCGGCCCTGGTCGAGGCCACCGGGGCCCTCGGCGTCCCGCTCGGCGCGGGGGACCTCCCCGCCGTCGAGGCGGGGCGGACGGTGCTCGGGCCGAGCCACGGCCTCTCCGGYAACCCGAGCAGGTTCCGGTCGGGCTCCGTCGAGCTCCGACGAGACGACCGGTGGGCCACCCAGATGCCGCCCAGGGACCGGGCCGTCGTCACGTCGCTGACGCTGCCCCTGCTCAAGGCCTACGGATATCCCGCGACCACGGGCGCGATCACTGCGCCCGTGACCAGCGATCGACACGAAGCGAGGAGCACACGGTGAACGAGCCGACATCGACGAGCGAGGGCGCGGTGACGGGAGAGACCCCGTTGGTCACCGTCGTGATCCCCACCCGGGGTCGCCCGGCGCTGCTGCTGGAGACCCTGGACGCCATCGTCGCCCAGGACTACGCCGGCCCGCTGGAGGTCTTCGTCGTCCACGACCGCGAGGAGGCGGACCCGAGCCTGGCCGACCTGTCGCGCCCGGGCCGGAAGATCGTCCCCATCGTCAACACCCGCACCGGTGGTCTCTGCGGTGCTCGCAACACCGGCGTGCTGCTGTCCCGGGCCGAGTTCGTGGCCAGCTGCGACGACGACGACCTGTGGTACCCCGCCAAGGTGCGCCTCCAGGTCGAGCGGCTCCTCGCCGATCCGAGCCTGCTGGCCGTCGGGTCGGGGATCCGCCTGCTGATGGGCGAGCGCGGCGATGTCGAGTGGCCGGCGCGCGAGCCCGTCGTCACCCACGCGCGACTGCTGGAGAACCGGGTCAAGGAGCTGCACAGCTCGACGCTGATGATGCGTCGCTCGGCCTTCGACGTCGCGGGGCTCTACGACGAGGAGCTGCCGTTCGGCCACGGCGAGGACTACGACTGGCTGCTGCGCGCCAGTCGGGCCGGCCGCGTCGGCGCGGTCCAGGAGATCCTGGCGGACATCCGCAAGGACGTGCCCTCCTGGTTCCGCGACAAGTGGCTCAACACCGCCACCGCGCTGGAGTACCTCCTCGAGAAGCATCCCGACTTCACGGACCGCCGACGAGGCCACGCCCGGATGCTCGGGCAGATCGCCTACGCGCGGGCCGCAGCAGGGGAGAGGGGCCGCGGCGCGCGCATCGCGGGGCGTGCCCTGTGCCGCTATCCCGCCGCACCGCACGCGTGGCTCGCGCTCGCCGTGGCCGGACCGGGCATCGAGCCCCGTCGCATGCTGTCCCTGTCGCGTCGCCTCGGACGGGGGCTGTCATGAGCCGCCTGCCCAACTTCTTGTACGTCGGACCCGACAAGGCGGGCTCGTCCTGGCTCCACGAGATCCTGCTCGGACACCCGGACGTCTACCTGACTCCCGCCAAGGACCTCTACTACTTCGACCGCTACTACGACCGCGGGCCGGAGTGGTACGCCGCCCAGTTCCGCGACGCGCGCGAGGAGGCCGTCGTGGGCGAGGTCTGCCAGGACTACCTGTTCCACCCCGACGCCGCGGACCGCATCGACCACACGCTCGGTCCCGTGCGGATCATGGTGTCCCTGCGGGACCCGGTCGAGCGCGCGTGGTCGTCGTACCTCTACATGCGCAAGCACGGCATCGGTCCCGACACCTTCGGCGAGGCCCTGCGCAGTCGCCCCGAGCTCCTCGAGCACGGCCGCTACGCCACCGGTCTCGACCGCTTCCTCGTGCACCTGCCGCGGGAGATGGTCCACGTGGCCCTCTTCGACGACCTGGCGGCCGACCCGCAGGCCTTCCTGGACGGCGTCACAGACTTCCTCGAGGTCGACCGGTTGCCGCTGGCGAGCAAGGACCTCGAGGCCCGGTTGCCGGCGGCCAAGGCGCGTTCGGTGCGCCTGGCGTCGGTTGCCCGTCGCAGCGCGGACTGGGTGCGCGAGCACGACGGCGCCAGGCTCGTGGGAGCGGTCAAGCGCTCTCCGCTCGTGCACCGGACCCTCTACCGCCCCATCGACCGTGAGGCGGTGCGTCCCGATCCGTCCGACGTCACCACCGTGCGCAACGCGCTGGCTCCCGAGATCGCCTCGCTCGAGCGGACGCTCGGGCTGCGACTCGGCGAGGCCTGGGGCTGGTAGCCGGACCGCGCAGCGCCGCCGCCGGCCGTGCGCGGTCCTCCCCGTACATGAACGGAGCCCCTGCCGGACCGTGAGGTCCGGCAGGGGCTCTCGTACGTCCGGGTCAGTAGGCTCCGCGGTGGCCCATCACGGCGCGGACCGTGCGGCACAGGATGGCCAGGTCCAGCGCGAGCGACCAGTTGTCGACGTAGCGGAGGTCGAGGCGCACGGACTCCGCCCAGCTCAGGTCCGAGCGGCCCGAGACCTGCCACAGGCCGGTGATCCCCGGCTTGACGGCCAGACGACGGCGCGGGTCGGGGTCGTATCGCTCGACCTCCTCGGGCAGCGCCGGGCGCGGTCCCACCAGCGACATCTGCCCCGTGACGACGTTCCACAGCTGCGGGAGCTCGTCGATCGAGTAGCGACGCAGGATCGCGCCCAGGGGGGTGATCCGCGGGTCGCTGCGGATCTTGAAGAGCATCCCGCCCTCGACCTGGTTGAGGCCGACGAGCGCGGCCAGGTCCTCGGTCGCGGTCGTCGTCATCGTGCGGTACTTGACCATGGTGAACTCCACGCCGCCACGGCCCACCCGTTGCTGGCGGAAGAGCCCGGGGCCGCTCGACTCGGCACGCACCAGCGTCCACACGAGCAGCAGCAGGGGCGAGAGGAGGATCAGGGCCAGGGCGGCGACGACTCGCTCGACGACGTCCTTGAAGAGCCGGCGGAGCCCGCGTGCGGGTGCGGGACGCACCTGCATCACGTTGAGCCCAGCGCCCTGCACGACGGAGATGCGGGCGGGGGAGACGTCCAGCAGCCCGGTCCCGACGTACAACGGGACACCGGCGCTCGAGGCGCCCCACTCGATCCGGCGCAGCGCCGCGGGTGTCAGCTCCGGTCCGGGCAGCAGCAGGAGCGCATCGCCTCCCGCGCGGACGGCCACGTCGGCGGCGGAGGCCACCCCCACCTGCGTCGGCACGATGCCCAGGGGCTCGCCGGGGCCGGCCGAGACGCACGCGGCGGCCACGACGTAGCGGCGCGAGGTCGCGAGCTCGGCGATGGCCGAGCGGACGTCCTCGGGATGGCCCGCCAGGACGATCCGGGTCGTCATCTCTCCGGGCAGCGGCACCAGGCCGCTGACGAGGGCGGCGAGCGTCAGGCTCGCCACGACCGGGACCATGACGTGCGGGGCGATGGCGGGACCGAGGACGAGGGTGGCCACCCAGCTGGCGATGCCGAGCATGGCCCCGGCGCGCAGGACGCGCCCGAGGCGGATGCTCGTCGGCTCGCCGAGCGGGCGCTGGGTGTACCACCCGTTGCCGGCGAGGAGCAGGGGCCAGACCAGGGCGACGGCGCCCAGCACGTGGGGCCGGACCGGGGCCCCGAGCCGGATCGCGACGGCGAGGGCCAGCAGGCTGGCCGCCACGTCGACGGTCGGCCGCAGCCAGCGATGACCGGGGGTGCGCGCGACGTCGTCGGCCTCGACGATGACGTCGTGGGTGGCGACCCTGGGGGTGGGCGGCAACGGCAGTGCGCCCACCAGATCACCCGCTGGGGGCACAGAGACTTCCGCCATCCGTTCCACCTTCCCGACCGTGCGTGAGCAGTGAAACGAGCCTATGGAGGCCCGGCCGGGGTGGCATGCCGCAAATGCGGCATAGGCCTGCGGGATCGGGTGATCAGAGGGGGTGTCGCCAGCCGACGTGGTGTGCGAGACCGACCGCCGCGAGCTGGGAGGAGACCTCGAGCTTGCCGAGGATCGACTTGACCTGGGTCCGGACGGTCGCCTCGGAGACGACGCTGCTGCGCGCGATGTCGCGGACGTTGTGCCCCTCGATCAGGGCGCCGAGGACCTGCCGCTCCCGCGGGGTGAGGAGCTCGAGTCGCCGGCGCATGACATCGGTGGCCATGCGCTCGTTGCGCCAGGCGTCCAGCAGCCTCTCCAGCTCGTCGGAGGTCATCACCGGCAGGCCCTGGTGCAGGCGCCGGACGGTGCCCAGCGTCTCCTGCAGCGGACCGCTCTTGGAGAGCACCTTGCGGGCACCGCTGCGTACGCAACCACCCCACCGGGCCTGGTCCACCGACGAGGTCACCACGACCACGTTGGCGCCGGCGCGGGAGAGGGGCGCGATCAGCGCGGAACCGTCGCCGAAGCGTCCCAGGTCGAGGTCGAGCAGCACGATGCGCGGGTTGATCCGCAGCGCGGTCGAGCGCAGGGTCGCCAGCGACCCGCCCTCCTCGGGCAGCGGCAGCCGGCGTACGTCGTAGCCCTCCAGCGACAGCGCCACCTCGAGCGACTCCGCGAACAGGGTGTGGTCCTCGATGATGAGGACCCGGCTGCGTGACTTGGCTGATGTGGCCTCGGCCATCTCAGTCCCCCTTCCGTGCGGCAGGCAGTCGGATGACGAAGGTCGCCCCCGTGGGTGAGCGCACGGTGGCACCCGGCTCGAGGGGGTCCGCCAGGGTGAGGGAGCCGCCCTGCTCGGACAGCAGCCGCCGGCCCACGTTGAGGCCGATGCCCTGGCCGGCGGAGGAGTCGCCCCGCACGCCCCACTCGAAGATGCCCTCGCGCACCTCCGGCGGGATGCCGGGACCGCCGTCGGCGACGCGGATGGCCACGTTGTCGTGGTCCCGGGTCACCTCGATCCGGCTCTCGGTGTCGGCCGCGTGCGTGGCGGCGTTCTCGAGAAGGATGTTGATGACCTCGGCGATGTCGTCGCGGCGCCCGCGCACCACCTGTCCGGTCGGCTGCCAGATGATCCGTCGTCCCCGGGCCCGGTGCAGCTCGAGCAGCGGGTCGATGGTGGCGTCCAGGTCGACGGGCTCGGGCACCGTGGGCTGGCGGTTGTCGAGGAGTCGCTCGAGGCGCGACATCTCCATGCGCATGTTCTCGTCGAGGCGACGCCGGGTCGGGGCCGCCACCTTGCCCTCGTGGAGCAGTCGCGAGGCGTTGCTGATGCCGGCCACGGTGCTGCGGATCTCGTGCAGCCGCTCCTTGCCGTCACGCCCGACGGCCTCCGCCGCCTCGAGCCGGTCGCTGAGGTCGTTGGTGGTGCGCTCCTGCTGCACGATGAAGTCGCGCAGCAGGGCGAAGGAGACGCTGAGGAAGAAGCACGCGCCGACCAGCTGGGCGACCGCCACCCCGCCGTCGACCCACGGGCGCTGGACCACCGGCGTCTGCGCCAGGTTGGCCGCCCCGAGCATGAGGAAGAGGGTGAGCACCCGCGGGGTCGTCCAGCCGCAGGGCACTGGGTGGCGCAGCAGCACCACGACGGTCAGCACGTGCAGCGAGGTGACCAGGGCGGTCATGGAGTTCAGGACCAGCGGCGAGAGGTCGAGCGGAGCGAGCCCGGCGACCGCGAGGCGGAACAGGCAGACGAGGATGCCGAGCGAGAGGCCCAGCACCAGCGGGTCGGGCGTCCGGGTGGCTCGGGTCCCTGCCACCACGAGGGACAGGATCACCACCGCCGAGACCAGGTTGGCGACGATCAGCCAGCCGGGCCGTGCGGCGAGCTCGGCGGGGTCGACCACGCCGGCCCGCGGCACGGCCAGCGCCTGGACGCACCCGAAGAGCGCGGCGCTCGCCCACCACCCGTGGGTCACGGTCGGCGAGACMCGCCACGTGACGTAGAAGAGGATCGCGGCCGCGAGGGCCAGGACCGTCGCTGCCGTCCCCACCAGCAGGGCCGGGGGGACGACGAAGTCGTCCCGCAGCGTGCTGATCACCACTGCCGCACCGGCAGCCGTTGCTGCCAGAACCACGTACAAAGGGCCGCCCAGCCTCTGACGGCTCAACCAAGGCACAGTCACCTGATTCGAACCTTCCCCCGAGAATATGCTGCCGGGGAGACGCGCGGATGGACCCCCCTGGCCTGTCCGCGCGGGCGTTCGTGGATGTGCAGTTCGACCCGATCGATCAGCCCCCCGGCCCCCGGATCACGTTCGAACCACCTGTACTGCGTCACACACGTTAGGGGTGCGACGCGCTGACGTACAGGAAAATTTTCGAACCCCTACCCCATTTGTGGTATGGGCTAGACACCGGGCCGTCCCCAATACGAGCCATAGTCATGATGACGGAGTGGCGGGGTACAACGAGACCGACACAGTGTGAGGCACACCACGCCGGTGCGAACCCATGAACGCACCGGCACCGATGCTGGGAGGACGACGCGTGTCGCAAACCCATCCCCCGTCCCGGAGCGCCCATCGCGGCCGCCCCACCATCCACGTGGCCGCGAGGCTCGCGCTGCTGGGGCAGACCGTGCAGGCGGCCCTGCACGGGCGCGACCTGCCGGCCCTGTGCCTCCGGCTCCCCGAGGAGGGGGCGCCGTGGGCCCGCTCCCTGGTGCGCCCCGACGACCTGGTGCTGCTGCTCGACGACGTCGACGCCCCCGGAGACCTGCGC
>NZ_JBFUKA010000111.1:0-11400 GCF_056401085.1 Nocardioides sp. P4_G4 | reverse complement strand
GGACTGCAGGGCTTCGAAGCTGGCGTCGGACAGCGCCAGGCGCAGCAGCGTCATGGCCGTCAGGAGCAGGACACCAAATACGATCCCCGCCATCGCGGCGGCCCGCCGGGTCCGCCAGAGGCTGGCCGTCAGCACGGGCGCGTTGTTGCTCACGTGTCGCTCCGTCTGCCACTCGTCGGGCTGCTCACTGTCGACCACGGGGTCCTCGGCTCCTGGCGATGCCCCCAGCATGGCGTCGGGATCGGGTGCTGACCTCATCCGGTCCGGGTGATGTCGCGTCGCCGCAGGGGCTGGGCTTGCGCCACGCGAGACAGGTGTGGAATGAAGACACCGTGACCAGCTCGGCGGACCAGCCCGAACGCAGCGCTGGCGTCGCACTGTCGCTCGGTCAGGCAACGCGTACCTGGTTCGCCATCTCCTTGCAGACCTTCGGCGGCCCGGCTGGCCAGATCGCGGTGATGCAGCACACCCTGGTCGACCAGAAACAATGGATCGGGCAGAAGCGGTTCCTCCACGCCCTGTCCTTCTGCACCCTGCTCCCAGGACCCGAAGCCCAGCAGCTGGCCATCTACATCGGATGGCTGCTCAACGGGGTGGCCGGTGGCCTGATCGCCGGAGTCCTGTTCGTCCTCCCTGGAGTGCTCGCCCTGCTGGCGCTGTCCGCCCTGTACGTGAGCGCGGGAGACACCACGATCGTCACCGCCGTGCTTGCCGCTGTGGCACCGGCGGTCCTGGTGATCGTCGCCCAGGCCGTACTCCGGGTGGGTGGCCGGGCTCTGGGACATCCGGCACTCGTCGCGCTGGCGGTGGCTGCGTTCGTTGCCTTGTCGATCTTCAAGACCCCGTTCCCGCTCGTCGTAGGTGTCGCGGGGGCGGTCGGATGGGCACTGGGTCACTGGGCGCCTCAGACCATGCGCGAGCCGAAACCACCGTCTGTTGAACCCGATGGGCCGATTCCGCTGATCTCGGACGACGCGCTTCACACCGAACGCCCCAGCAGGACCCACTCCTTGAAGGTCATCGGCGTCGGCCTCGTCGCCTGGGCCATCCCGGTCGGGGCCGTCGTCGCGGTGACCGGACGAGACAGCATCTTCACCGACCAGGCGCTCTTCTTCACCGGTGCTGCGCTCGTCACCTTCGGAGGTGCCTACGCGGTTCTGGCCTACGTCGCCCAGCAAGCAGTGCAGGTCTACGGCTGGCTCACGGCCAGCGAGATGATCACTGGGCTGGCACTGGCCGAGACGACCCCCGGACCGCTGATCATGGTGGTCCAGTTCGTCGCCTTCGTCGGCGCCTACAACGACCCAGGGGACCTCAACCCTTGGGTCGCCGCCGTCGTTGCGTCCCTGCTGACCACCTGGGTCACCTTCGTGCCGTGCTTCGTGTTCGTCTTCGTCGGTGCGCCCTACGTGGAACGGCTTCGGGGCAACCACGCGCTGTCCGCCACGTTGACGGGCATCATGGCGGCCGTGGTCGGCGTGATCGCGAACTTGGCGATCTACTTCGCCATCCACACGCTGTTCAGCGACGTCAGCACCTTCACCTGGGGCCCGGTAGACCTCCAGCTGCCAGAGCCCGGGAGCCTGAAGCCACTCTCGCTCGCGGTCGCCGCACTCGCGACCCTGCTGCTCTTCCGCGCCAAGTGGCCCGTCCTGCGCACCCTCGGCGCCTGCGCCCTGGTCGGGCTCGCGGCCGGACTCGTCGAGYTGCTCGCGACCTGACGTCTTATGGAACAGGCCCACCTCGTCGACGACGAGGCGGGCCTGGCGCGCCAACTCCAGCGGGGCGGCTGGTCTGCGTGAGTCCAACCTAGACGCCGAGTGGGCAGATCAGGAGGCCCGACCGCTCTTCTCCTGCAGCCGGTCGATGTGCTCAGAGGCCTCCGCCTTGGTGAGGTCGGCGGAGATCTCCTCGCCGGCGTCGCGGGCCAGCGTGTCGAGGTAGCTGCGCTGAGCGCCGGTCATGGGCTCGTCACCGGTGACCCACTCCTCGGGGTCCTTCTCGGTGGTGTTCTGCTGCGCCCCGCCCAGGGTCTCGGTGGTGGGTTCGTCCGAATGCATGTTCGAATCAGTCATGGTGCGAACGTACCCGAGGAAACGGCGACGTCAAGGGCCGGCGCACCCCTGGGTGTGGGGTCAGTCCCCCAGCCCCCGACGCTCGGCCCAGAGCGCGGCCTGGGTCCGGTCGGAGACGCCGATGCTGGCGAAGACCGACGTGAGGTGGGCCTTGACCGTGCGCTCGGAGATGCCGAGCCGGCGGGCGATCTGCTTGTTGGCCAGCCCCCGCCTGACCAGCACGAGCACCTCGCTCTCCCGGGGGGTGAGGTCGACCTCGGACGGCGAGGCGTGCCGCGCTGTCAGCAGCTGTCGGGCCGCACGCGGGTGCAGGGGCGACTCACCCCGGCTCACCGCCCGCACGCCCTCGATGACGTCCTCGGGATCGGCGTCCTTGAGCAAGTATCCGACCGCACCCGCGTCCAGTGCCGCGACGATCCGGTCCGCGTCGGAGAACGACGTCAGCACCAGGACGTCCGGGCCGCCCTCGGCCACGATCCGACGGGTCGCCGTCACCCCGTCCGTCCCCGGCATCTGCAGGTCCATCAGGACGACGTCGGGGGACGTACGACGTACCTCCTCCAGCGCCTCGGCCCCGTCGGCGGCCGTCCCCACGACCTCGATGTCGGGCTCCCCGGCGAGGAGCCGCTCGAGCCCGCTGCGCAGCACCGCGTGGTCGTCCACGAGCAGCACCCTGATCGTCATGCCCGCGTCTCCAGCCGTGTCGTCGTCCCCGCGCCCGGGGCCGAGCGGATGGTGAGCACTCCCCCGTGGTCGCGCACGAGGCTCTCCAGCCCACGCAGTCCGTAGTGTGCCGTGGCGTCCACCGACCCGGGCTCGAACCCGATGCCGTCGTCCTCCACCGTGAGCACCAGCGCCCGCCCGTCGGCCCGCAGGTCCACGCTCATCGTCGTCGCCCGGGCGTGCCGCAACGTGTTGCGCACCGCCTCCTGGGCCACCCGCCACACCAGCGCCGCATCCTGTACGCCGACGTCCGCGAGGTCGCCGACCTGCAGCTCGACCGCCACCCCCGACGCGGACACCGGCGCGCAGAGGTCGTCGAGCGCCGCCGGCAGGGTCGCGGCGTTGAGGTCGGGTGGGTGGATCTCGACCAGCAGCGAACGCAGCGAGCGCAGCCCGCCCCGCAGCGAGCTGGCGGTGTCGAGGAGCGTCGTGCGCGTCGGCCCGGTCTGCTCGCGGGCCAGCGCCGACAGGGCGAAGGCCGAGCCTGCGAGGTCCTGGACCACACCGTCGTGCAGGTCCCGGGCGATCCGGCGGCGCTCGGCCTCCGACGCGGTGGCCGCGCCCCGCAGCAGGCGTTCGCGCTCGGCAGCGGCCCGCGTGACCCGTCGCGTCAGCACGACGAGCAGGGCGGTCGCCACCGCCACGAGCAGCGCGAGGGCGCCGAGGGTGATCCTCTGGAACGGCGCGATCACCTCGGACTGCCGGGCCTCGATGCGGGACAACGTGAAGTACGCCTCGAAGAGCAGGGGCTGCCCCTCGGGCGTCACCACCTGGGTGTAGACCTCGACCAGCGCCGGCCCACCGCGCTCGTAGCGGTTCTCCGGCTGGTCCAGCTGCGACAGCTCGGCGTCGGACCCGCCGTCGGTGAGGATGTCCTGCTCCTCCTCGCCGAGCGCGAACTGCTCCCCGATCAGCCGGACGTCGTCGGAGTAGACGATCGTGCCATCGGCCGCCCAGATCTTGATGCGGCGTACGTCGCCCCCCAGCAGCCGCTCGGTGGCGACCCGGTCGAAGCGGTCCACCGCCCCGGGCCGGCCCTTGGCGAGCCCGGACGGGATGGCCGGCTCGGCGACCGAGCGGGCCAGCAGTCCGGTCGTCGCGCGCGCGTCCGTCAGGGCCTCCTCGTGGGCGGCCCGCGAGGCCAGCACCCGGGCACCCACCACGATCGCGGCGAGCGCCAGGAGCCCGACGACCAGGAAGACGGCCACCGGGCTCCGCAGCGTCGGGCGAGCGGTCATGGGCTGAGTATGCCCAGCGCCTCAGAGGCCGACGGTCGCGACGCACACCGCGCCGTTGCGGGTGGCGCGGAACCGGAAGCTGTCCGTGCCGGCGGCGTCGACCGTCCTGCGCTCGACGTCGAAGGAGCCGCTGCGCCCCGACGTACGGGAGGCACCACGGGCGGACACGCTGCCGTTGTGCTTGAGCACCCAGGCCCAGGTCTCGCCGACGCGGTTGCTGTCGATCTCGGCCTCCACCTCGATCCGGCCGTCGTCGGGCTTGGCCTTGATCTTCCAGGAGGCGCCGTTGCTGCAGGAGCCGGTGCGGATCATCTCGTCGTCGTCGCCCCCCGAGGCCGAAGCAGAGGCGGCGAGCATCGGGAGGCTGGTGGCGACCAGGGCGGCCGCGGCGAGGGTGACGGTGAGGTTCTTCATGGTGTTCTCCTTGGTCGGTGTGCCCCGAGCCTCGCTCCCCCTCGGTCCGGTCCGCCATCGTCCTGTGGTACTACGACCACCGTCCGGATCGCCGCGACACCCCGGACACGCCGACACAAGATGTGGTCCCCCACTTCCCCGACGGCCCTACATATGGTGGTCACGCAGCTGGTTCGCGGCGCCATCCAGGCGTCGTGAGGCAAGAGGGAACCCGGTGAGAGTCCGGGACTGCCCCGCAGCGGTGAGTGGGAACGACAGCCGTCACACGCACTGGGTCGAGCGATCGACCTGGGAAGCGACGGCCGGTAGGGGTCGACCGGTGAGAGCCGGGAGGCGCGCCCGCGAGTCCGAAGACCTGCCAGCGCACCACACCCGTCGGGTGTGGTGGTCCGATGCCGCGCGGGACGGCTGACGGCAGGTACGACGACGCCCGGCCACGGCCGCGGTGGCGTCGGCTCCCCCGTCACCCCTCGCACGCCCGGACCGTCCGAGTCCGTCTCGCGAGGAGAGAGAATGACGGTGACCACCCAGCCGGAGCGCACTGTGATGCGCACAGGGATGCAGGTCCGCAAGAGGAACGGCGACGACGAGCCCGTCGACGTCAACAAGATCGTCCGCGCCATCGACCGGTGCAGCGACGACCTGACCGAGGTCGACCCCTTGCGGGTCGCCACCCGCACCATCAGCGGTCTGTACGACGGCGCCACCACCGCCGAGCTCGACAAGCTGTCCATCCAGACGGCGGCCGAGATGATCGGCGAGGAGCCGCAGTACAGCCAGCTGGCCGCCCGCCTGCTGTCGAGCTTCATCGACAAGGAGGTGCGCAACCAGGGCGTCGCCTCGTTCAGCCAGTCCGTGGCCCTGGGCCACGCCGAGGGGCTGATCGGCGACGAGACCGCGGCGTTCGTCAAGGACAACGCCCGCAAGCTCGACGTCGCGATCGACGGTGACGCGGACCGCCGCTTCGAGTACTTCGGGCTGCGCACCGTCTACGACCGCTACCTGCTGCGGCACCCCTCGTCGCGCCTGGTCGTCGAGACCCCGCAGTACTTCCTGCTGCGCGTCGCCTGCGGCCTCGCCCGGCACCCGGGCGAGGCGATCGAGTTCTACCGGCTGATGTCGCGGCTGGCCTACCTGCCGTCGTCGCCGACGCTCTTCAACTCCGGCACCCGGCACACCCAGATGTCCTCGTGCTACCTCGTGGACAGCCCCCGCGACGACCTGGACTCGATCTACTCGCGCTACGCGCAGGTGGCCAAGCTGTCGAAGTTCGCCGGCGGGATCGGGTTGTCCTTCAGCCGGGTGCGCTCGCGTGGGGCGCTGATCCGGGGCACCAACGGGCAGTCCAACGGCATCGTGCCCTTCCTGCGCACGCTCGACGCCTCGGTCGCCGCGGTCAACCAAGGTGGTCGCCGCAAGGGCGCCGCCTGCGTCTACCTCGAGCCGTGGCACCCCGACGTCGAGGAGTTCCTCGAGCTGCGCGACAACACCGGCGAGGACGCGCGTCGTACCC
This sequence comes from Nocardioides sp. P4_G4, assembly GCF_056401085.1. Lineage (NCBI taxonomy): Bacteria > Bacillati > Actinomycetota > Actinomycetes > Propionibacteriales > Nocardioidaceae > Nocardioides > Nocardioides sp. P4_G4. The sequence goes on along the minus strand of NZ_JBFUKA010000111.1, from coordinate 5,437 downwards.
ACAACCTCAACCTCGCCCACTGGGTGCCCGACGAGTTCATGCGCCGGGTCGAGGCCGACGAGGTGTGGTCGCTCATCGATCCCGACGCAGCCCCCGAGCTCCCCGACCTGTGGGGTGCCGCGTTCGACGAGGCCTACCGGACCGCGGAGGCCGAGGGCCGCTACGTGCGCCAGGTGAAGGCGCGTGACCTCTACGCGCGGATGATGCGCACCCTCGCCCAGACCGGCAACGGCTGGATGACCTTCAAGGACGCCGCCAACCGCACCTGCAACCAGACCCGCGACACCCCGGGCGGCCCGGTCGTGCACCTGTCCAACCTGTGCACCGAGATCATCGAGGTCTCCTCCGACGACGAGACCGCCGTCTGCAACCTGGGCTCGGTCAACCTCGCCCGCCACCTCACGGGTGCCTCGCTCGACTGGGACGCCCTGCGCACCACGGTACGCACCGCGGTGCCCCTGCTCGACCGGGTCATCGACATCAACTTCTACCCCAGCACCGAGGCGGCGGCGTCCAACCCGCGCTGGCGCCCGGTGGGGCTGGGGCTGATGGGCCTCCAGGACGTGTTCTTCGCCCTCGGCCTGCCCTTCGACTCCGACGAGGCACGCGAGCTCTCCACGCGCATCTCCGAGGAGATCTACCTGACCGCGCTCGAGGTGAGCTGCGAGCTCGCCGAGCAGCACGGTCCGCACCCGTCGTACGACGAGACACGGGCCGCCACCGGCGTCCTCCAGCCCGACCTCTGGGACGTCACCGGCACCCAGACCGAGCGGTGGGCCGCGCTCCGCGCGCGGATCACCGAGCACGGGCTGCGCAACTCGCTGCTCATCGCCATCGCGCCGACGGCGACCATCGCCTCGATCGCCGGCTGCTACGAGTGCATCGAGCCGCAGGTGTCCAACCTGTTCAAGCGCGAGACGCTCTCCGGGGAGTTCCTCCAGGTCAACACCGCCCTGGTGCGCGAGCTCAAGGCGCGCGGCCTGTGGACGCCCGAGGTGCGCGAGCAGATCAAGCGGGCAGAGGGGTCGGTGCAGGGCGTCACCGCCCTTACCGAGGACGTACGCCGCCTCTTCCGCACCGCGTGGGAGCTGCCGCAGCGGGCCCTGATCGACATGGCGGCCGAGCGGTCGGCGTACATCGACCAGAGCCAGTCGCTCAACCTCTTCATCGCCGGCCCGTCCATCGGCAAGCTCAGCTCGATGTACCTGCACGCGTGGAAGGCCGGGCTCAAGACGACCTACTACCTGCGCTCACGTCCCGCGACGCGCATCCAGCAGACGACGACGTCTGTCCACGAGCCCGTCGTCGTCCCCACCGTCCCCGACCCGATCACCGACGAGGAAGCACTCGCCTGCTCCCTCGAGAACCCCGAGAGCTGCGAGGCCTGCCAGTGACCACGACCGACGACACCACGACCGACCACAGCACCGCGACCGACACGAGCGCGCCCCGGATGCTCCTCGACCCGGGGATGAACCTCACCCTGCGGCCGATGCGCTACCCGCACTTCTACGACCGCTACCGCGACGCCATCAAGAACACCTGGACCGTCGAGGAGGTCGACCTGCACTCCGACCTCAAGGACCTCCAGCGGCTCAGCGACGCGGAGCGGCACCTGGTGTCGCGGCTGGTGGCGTTCTTCGCGACCGGCGACACCATCGTGGCCAACAACCTGGTGCTCAACCTCTACCAGCACATCAACTCCCCCGAGGGCCGGCTCTACCTGTCCCGCCAGCTCTTCGAGGAGGCAGTGCACGTGCAGTTCTACCTGACCCTGCTCGACACCTACGTCCCCGACGAGAAGGAGCGCCACGAGGCGTTCGCGGCCGTCGACAACATCGCGTCGATCAAGGCCAAGGCCGACTTCTGCTTCCGCTGGATCGACTCGGTCTTCGACCTCGACGCGCTGGAGACCCGCGAGCACCGCCGGAGGTTCCTGCTCAACCTGATCTGCTTCGCCGCGGTGATCGAGGGACTGTTCTTCTACGGCGCGTTCGCCTACGTCTACTTCCTGCGCTCGCGGGGTCTCCTCAACGGGTTGGCCTCGGGCACCAACTGGGTCTTCCGCGACGAGTCCATGCACATGGCCTTCGCCTTCGACGTGGTCGACACGGTCCGCGAGGAGGAGCCGGAGCTGTTCGACGAGCAGCTGGCCGCCGACGTACGCCAGATGCTGGTCGACGGTGTGGACGCGGAGGCGCAGTTCGCCGAGGACCTCCTCGGCGGCGGGGTCGCCGGCCTCTCGACGACCGACATGCGCTCCTACCTGGAGTACGTCGCCGACCGGCGCATGCAGCGCCTCGGGCTCGAGCCGATCTACGGCTCGGCCAACCCGCTCGCCTTCATGGAGCTGCAGGACGTGCAGGAGCTGTCCAACTTCTTCGAGCGCAAGGTGTCGGCCTACCAGGTCGGCGTCTCGGGCTCGGTCGGGTTCGACGAGGACTTCTGACCGCGCATGACCGGCGGCGTGTCGGACGTGCAGAAGTCCCACCCGGGCCCGGCCTCAGGCGGGCCGGGCCAGGGTGGACCCGACTTCGGCACGTCCGACACGCTCGCCCAGCTGAGCCAGCACCCACCGCACATACCCCTGGTCTGCGGCTCGACCGACAGGCCCGACTCGAGGCGCAGCGCCCGCATGACCGACTCGAACGGTTCGGCCGCCCGGGCGTCGGCATGCCTGACGTCGAAGGGCGGCAGCGCTGCGGAGACCGACGACACCGCTCAGCTCGCCCGCAGCCCGACGGGCCTCCGAGGCGGTCGGCAGGGCGTAGCGACCGCGGGCAAGTCGCCGTACGGTCCGCGCGCTGGCCCCATCCACAGGCCCCGGCGTCACTGCAGCGTGAACTCGACCTTCCGGGTCGCGACGTCCGCCTTGGTCAGGGTCACCGAGACGTCCTCACCGACCGGCAGCGGCCGACTCCCGACCACGGTTGCCTCGATGGCCGGCTCCTGCACGGTCACGTCGCCGCGACGGTCGTCCTTCTCGTCGGTCTCCAGGACGACGGCCGGGAACGACTCCCCCACCCGAGGCGCGAGCATCGCCGCCTCGACCAGGTTGAGCACCGCGTTCTGGTACTGGTTGGCCCGCCGACCCGACTCGCGCATCGTGTCCGGCAGGTCCCCGAGCTTGGCCAGCACCCAGCCCGGCACCTCCTCGCCGGCGCAGAGCGCGACGCAGATCTCGAGGGCGTAGCGGTCCACCAGCCGTCGCAGCGGTGCCGTCACGTGCGCGTACTCGGAGGCCAGCGCGGAGTGCTGCGGYTGCTCGGGCAGGTCGCCGTTGAAGCCGACGTAGCCGCTGCCGCGCAGCAGCCGGGTGCACGCCACGACCATCGCGGCGTGCGCGGGCCGCGACACGTCAAGGGTGCGGATGAAGTCGGGGTAGAGCTGCTCGGCCGGCCACTCGATGCCCAGGGCCCGCGCCGTCCGGTGCAGCCGCTGCACGTCGCGCGGATCGGCCGGTGGCAGCGTGCGCAGCAGCCCGACGCGGGCGTAGACCATGAGCGAGGCCGCAGCGAAACCGGTGAGCAGCGAGATCTGCGCGTTCCACGTCTCGACCGGCAGCATCGTGCGGAACTCCAGGCGCCAGCGCCCGCCCTCGTCGATGATCTCCTGCTCGGGCAGCGGCAACGACACCCCGCCGCGAGCCGCCTCGCGGGTCAGCCGCAGCTCGCCGACCTCCTTCAGCAGGGTGAACATCTCGTCGGCCGTGCCGGCGTCGAGCTGCTGCTGGAGCGTGGCGTAGTCGAGCTTGGCCCGCGACCGCACACGGGCACGCACGACGTCGACGTCGGTGCCCTCCCCCGTCGCGTCGACGCGGATCGTCCACACCAGCGCGGGGCGCACCTGGTCGGGCAGCAGCGACCCCGCGTCCTCCGAGATCACCGGCGGGTGGAGCGGGATCTTGGAGTCCGCGCCGTAGAGCGTCTCGCCGCGCCGGTTGGCCTCCTCGTCGACCGGGTCGCCGGGGGTGATGAAGGCCGTGAGGTCGGCGATCGCGTAGTGCACGACGTACCCGTCGCCGGCGCGCTCGATGTGCATCGCCTGGTCGAGGTCGCGGGACGAGGCCGGGTCGATCGTCACGAACGGGATGTCCGTCCGGTCCAGCTCCGGGAGCCGCGGGGCGGCGGCGGCGGTGGCGGCGGCCCGCTCGACGGCCTCCGGGAACTCCGGGGTCAGCTTCATCTCCGCCTGGATCGCGGCGATCCCGCCGCGCAACGTCTCGGCCGAGACCGTGTCGTCGCCGGTGCGGACTGAGATGACGCGGTTGCTGGGCATGCGCAGCACCCTAGCCAAGGCGGAGTGCGCAGAGCCCCTACTCTTGCCCGCGTGCTGATCCTGTTGCCGCCGAGCGAGGGCAAGACCGCTCCCCGACGCGGCAAGCCGCTCGACCTGTCCGCCCTCGGCTCGCCCGTGCTCAACCCGACGCGGGAGCGGGTCGTCGAGTCACTCGTCGCGCTGGCCGCGCGCCCCGACGCCGCCGCCGTCCTGGGTCTCGGGGGCACCCAGGCCGACCTCGTCGACCTCGACGCGCGGCTGCGGACCTCACCGACCACGCGGGCCGACCGCGTCTACACCGGGGTCCTGTACGACGCCCTGGGCTCCGACTCGCTGTCCACCGCGGCTCGGCGCCGGGCCACCACCCGGGTGGCCGTCACCTCGTCGGTCTTCGGGCTGGTCCGTCCCGGCGACCGCATCCCGGCGTACCGGCTCGCCGGCGACGTCAGCCTCCCCGACCTCGGACCCGTCGCCGGGCTGTGGCGCGACGTGCTGGGCGAGGCCGTCGAGGAGGCCGTCGGCGGCGGGCTGCTCGTCGACCTGCGTTCCACGATGTACGCCGCGTTCTGGCGCCCGCCGGCCGAGCTCGCGCCACGCCTGGCGACGGTCCGCGTGCTCCACGAGTCCGCCGGCGTGCGCAAGGTCGTGAGCCACTTCAACAAGGCGACCAAGGGCCGCATCGTCCGCGCGGTCCTGGAGGACGGCGGCAACCCGCGCACCCCGGCCGCGCTGGCGCGCCTGCTCACCGACCTCGGCTGGACCGTCGAGGTGGGCGCGTCCACGCCCCGCGGCACCCAGCTCGACGTGGTCGTCAGCGAGGTCTGAGCGAAGCGCTCAGATCCCCGACTCCGAGGTGCGCACCAGGATCCGCTGGCACTCCTCGCAGCGCACGACCTCGTCGACCGGGGCCTTGCGGATCTGGGACAGCTCGGCGGCGTCGATGGTGATGTTGCACCCACCGCACTGGCGGGCCCGCAGCTCGGCCGCGCCGATGCCGCTCTTGGCGCGCAGTCGCTCGTAGAGCGCCATCAGGTCGTCGGGAATCCCCTCGGTGGCCGGGGCCCGGTCCTCCTCGGCGGCCGCGATCTTCTCGTCGATCTCGGCCCAGCGGGCGTCGCGCGCGGTGGCGAGCTCGACGACCTGGGCGTCGGTCTCGGCG